>CAURES010000003.1:0-39490 GCA_963523725.1 uncultured Streptococcus sp. | reverse complement strand
TAGATGAATGCGATCAGAATTTACAAACTGTTCCCAAACGTCATATTTTTCAGGACCCAGCCTTTTCTTGGTTGCTTGATAAATAAATCTAAAAAGATAATATAAATTAAAGGAGTAAACAATGTCTAAAAAATTGACTTTCCACTGCGTCAGTGGCAGAAACCTCCTTACAGTCGGACTGCCCCACGCTCAGTACCATGGTGCTGAGCTAGAAGCAGTACTAACTCGTCTTGCCTCGTATAATCGACGAGGCAGACTCGTGTCGAAAAAAATCATTTTTTATTAAGGAGTATTCAATGTCTAAGAAATTAACATTTCACTGCGTCAGTGGCAGAGACCTCCTTACAGTCGGGCTGCCCCACGCTCAGCACTAGAGTGCCTGAGCTAGACGCAGTACTAACTCGTCTTGCCTCGTATGATCGACGAGGCAGACTCGTGTCGCAAGTAATTTATAAAAAAAGGAGTAAACAATGTCTAAGAAATTAACATTTCAAGAAATTATTTTGACTTTGCAACAATTTTGGAATGACCAAGGTTGTATGCTTATGCAGGCTTATGATAATGAAAAAGGTGCGGGAACAATGAGTCCTTACACTTTCCTTCGTGCTATTGGGCCTGAGCCATGGAATGCAGCGTATGTAGAGCCATCACGTCGTCCTGCTGACGGTCGTTACGGGGAAAATCCTAACCGTCTCTACCAACACCACCAATTCCAAGTGGTCATGAAGCCATCTCCATCAAATATCCAGGAACTTTACCTTGAGTCTTTGGAAAAATTGGGTATCAATCCTTTGGAACACGATATTCGTTTCGTTGAGGACAACTGGGAAAACCCATCAACTGGTTCAGCTGGTCTTGGTTGGGAAGTTTGGCTTGATGGGATGGAAATCACTCAGTTCACTTATTTCCAACAAGTTGGTGGATTGGCAACTGGCCCTGTGACTGCGGAAGTTACCTATGGTTTGGAACGTTTGGCTTCTTACATCCAAGAAGTAGATTCTGTCTATGATATTGAGTGGGCTGATGGTGTAAAATACGGAGAAATATTTATCCAGCCTGAGTACGAGCATTCAAAATATTCATTTGAAATTTCGGATCAAGAAATGTTGCTTGAAAACTTTGATAAGTTTGAAAAAGAGGCTGGTCGTGCTTTGGAAGAAGGTTTGGTTCACCCCGCCTATGACTATGTACTCAAATGTTCACATACCTTTAACCTGCTTGATGCGCGTGGTGCCGTATCTGTAACAGAGCGCGCAGGCTATATTGCACGTATCCGTAACTTGGCCCGTGTCGTAGCCAAAACCTTTGTCGCAGAACGCAAACGCCTAGGCTACCCACTTTTAGATGAAGCAACACGAGCTAAACTCCTAGCAGAAGACGCAGAATAGTGAGTAATACTGTACTCTAAAATCGTTAGAGGCAAGTCGAAGACTTGCTAGAGGGATATGCACCGCCGTACTGTTATGTGGGAATTTTTGAAACTTTAGGTTCAAAAATCAGTCAGCTAAATCCACTTTGATGAGACTGTTGGAAATCTTGATCAATTTTGCATTAGATTTCCATACAGACTCACAAAGTTAGTTAGCGACGTCCCCAGTACCTAAGGTGCATATCAAAAAAGATTGAAGAAAATGTAAAGGAAAAAACATGACAAAAAACTTATTAGTAGAACTCGGTCTTGAAGAATTACCAGCCTATGTTGTCACACCAAGTGAAAAACAACTAGGCGAAAAAATGGCAGCCTTCCTCAAGGAAAACCGCCTGTCTTTTGAAGCTATTCAGACCTTCTCAACACCCCGTCGTTTGGCTGTTCGTGTAACTGGTCTAGCAGACAAACAGTCTGATTTGACAGAAGATTTCAAGGGTCCAGCGAAGAAAATTGCCTTGGATAGTGATGGGAACTTCACCAAAGCAGCTCAAGGATTTGTTCGTGGAAAAGGATTGACTGTTGAAGATATCGAATTTCGTGAAATCAAGGGTGAAGAATATGTCTATGTTACCAAGGAAGAAATTGGTCAAGCAGTTGAAGCCATTGTTCCTGGTGTTGTAGATGTCTTGAAGTCCTTGACTTTCCCTGTCAGCATGCACTGGGCTGGAAATAGCTTTGAATACATTCGTCCTGTTCACACTTTAACTGTTCTTTTAGATGAAGAAGAGTTTGATTTGGATTTCCTTGATATCAAGGGAGGTCGTGTGAGCCGTGGCCATCGTTTCTTGGGACAAGAAACAAAGATTCAGTCAGCCTTGAGCTATGAAGAAGACCTTCGTAAGCAGTTTGTAATCGCAGATCCACGTGAACGTGAGCAAATGATTGTTGACCAAATCAAGGAAATTGAGGCAAAACATGGTGTACGTATTGAAATTGATGCTGATTTGCTTAACGAAGTCTTGAACTTGGTTGAATACCCAACTGCCTTTATGGGAAGTTTTGATGCTAAATACCTTGAGGTTCCAGAAGAAGTCTTGGTAACTTCGATGAAAGAACACCAACGTTACTTTGTTGTTCGTGATCAAGATGGCAAGCTCTTGCCAAACTTCATTTCTGTTCGTAATGGAAATGCAGAGTATTTGGAAAATGTCATCAAGGGAAATGAAAAAGTCTTAGTTGCTCGTTTGGAAGACGGAGAATTCTTCTGGCGTGAAGACCAAAAATTGGTTATTTCTGACCTTGTTGAAAAATTAAACAATGTCACCTTCCATGAGAAAATTGGTTCCCTTCGTGAACACATGATTCGTACTGGTCAGATTGCTATTCTCTTGGCAGAAAAAGCAGGCTTGTCAGCGGATGAAACGATTGAACTAGCACGTGCAGCAGCCATTTACAAGTTTGACTTGTTGACAGGTATGGTTGGCGAATTTGACGAGCTCCAAGGAATTATGGGTGAGAAATATGCCCTTCTTGCTGGGGAAACTCCAGCAGTGGCAGCTGCTATTCGTGAACACTACATGCCTACATCAGCTGAAGGAGAACTTCCAGAGAGCAAGGTTGGAGCCATTCTAGCTATTGCAGACAAATTGGATACGATTTTGAGTTTCTTCTCAGTAGGCTTGATTCCATCAGGTTCTAATGACCCTTATGCCCTTCGTCGTGCGACGCAAGGTGTGGTTCGTATCTTGGATGCCTTTGGTTGGCACATTGCTATGGATGAGTTGATTGATAGCCTTTATGCTTTGACATTTGACAGCTTGACTTATGAAAATAAAGCAGAAGTTATGAACTTTATCAAGGCTCGTGTTGATAAGATGATGGGATCTACTCCAAAAGATATCAAGGAAGCCGTTCTTGCAGGTTCAAACTTTGTTGTGGCGGATATGTTGGAAGCAGCAAGTGCTCTCGTAGAAGCAAGCAAGGAAGAAGACTTTAAACCATCTGTTGAATCACTTTCTCGTGCCTTTAACTTGGCTGAGAAGGCAGAAGGAGTTGCTACAGTTGATTCAGCTCTCTTTGAGAATGAAGAAGAGAAAGCATTGGCAGAATCAGTAGAATCACTCGTTTTGTCAGGGACTGCCAGTCAGCAATTGAAACAACTCTTTGCTCTTAGCCCAGTTATCGATGCCTTCTTTGAGAATACTATGGTTATGGCTGAAGACGAGGCTGTCCGTCAAAATCGTTTGGCTATCTTGTCTAATTTAACTCAAAAAGCAGCTAAACTTGCACGCTTTAACCAAATCAATACCAAATAAAATCTATTAAACGGATTAAATCTTATCATAAAGGAGAGAAACATGGATCCTAAAAAAATTGATCGTATTAACGAGCTTGCCAAAAAGAAAAAATCAGAAGGCTTGACCCCAGAAGAAAAAGTAGAACAAGCCAAACTACGTGAGGAGTACATCGAAGGTTATCGTCGCACTGTTCGTCACCACATCGAAGGGATCAAAATTGTGGATGAAGAAGGAAACGATGTTACACCAGAGAAACTACGTCAAGTCCAACGTGAAAAAGGATTACATGGTCGTAGTCTCGATGACCCAAATTCATAATAAATATTCTTTCTTTTAACAAAGATAGATGAAATAATACCAAAAGACTATCATACATAAATGAGCTGCACCTCAAAAGTTAGAGCTAGAAAATCTAACTTTTGAGGTGTTTTATTATGGAATTGAGTTATATAGTGAATTGAAATAGGGTACGAACAAAAAGATTAGTGAATTCAAATTAATTTCTATACAGGTTTTAGAATTATTAGTATACTATTCTAGGTTCAATCAACTATAAATATATGCTCTAAAATGATGGTCGCTGAGTCTTCTATCGTCAAGAAAATCATCAAATCCCTCGTATTATAGTCATTTAGTTAAAAAAAGCGCTCTAAATATTTGAAAAGATTTGGAACTTCCCTTAATAAATTCGTCACTTTCTTTTTCAAGATAGCCCAAGCCTGCTCAATAGGATTCAAATCTGGTGAATAAGCTGGTAGAGGTAAGAAAAAGTGTCTATCTTGGATGCAGAGTGCATCCAAACTGTTCTTGGGATGAAAACTAGCATTGTCCATAACAATGACATGAGGTGTCTTCAAAGCAGGAAAGAGCCGCGTTTTGAACCATTCCACAAAGAAATCGCTCGTCATACTTTCCTTGTAAATCATAGGAGCTATAAACTCTCCATCTACTTGTCCTGCAACAATCGAAGTCCGCTCAAAACGCCGTCCTCTAATCTTTTCATAGACTTTCTCCACTCCAGGAGCCTGTGCATAAGGACGATAGAGGTAGCGGTCGATTCCCGTTTCGTCAATATATACGACTGGTAAATCTTTAGATTATTCAAAATATCAAGAAACTCAGTGACTTTCTCTGGATCTTGTTCCTTAAAGCTAGTTGTCTTTTTTTAAAGTGACCTTAATCTGCTTTAAAGCTGCCCATACTGAAGGAACAGCACAATCAAAATGTGCCGCAATTTCCCGTAAAAAAGCGTCTGGATGAGCCTCTACAAAAGCTTTCAATTCCTCTAAAGAAATCTTTCGCTTTTTGACGACTCGCTTTTTCCGCTCTAAGTGTCCTTGTTCACGTCTTTCTTTTCCCACGTGAAGAGAGTTCTGACGCCAACATCAAAAACTTTAGCTGCCTCGACATGGCTGTGTCCTTCTTTGATGTAATCTAAATGCCATAGCTTTATTATAAGCTGCTTATTTTAAACTAAGCAACTATACCATCCAATCTAAGGCATTGTGAAGAGCTACAGTAGTTGTCCCAAATTTCTTCTGAATTTTCTTTGGCTTATTAGTATCTAGTGGACCATCTAGAATACAACAAACAATGGATTTTTGGTGGACATCCATACCACAACACGTTTCAATCATGACTTCCATTATAAAAACCTCCTGTTAACTATTTGAACAATAGAACAAGAGGCTACTAGTAAGATATTTTCATGCTCAAGGCATATTAGAGTTATTTCACGACTCTTGTTCATGCAGTTTAACATACAGGCTATGAAAAGCCCTATTAAACATCATGGATTTGTATTGTTCATCTTCATTATAAGATAAACTTCTTTTTCTGTCATGAGTTAGCAGGCTCTGCCTGCTTAGAGTTTTTTATGAACTTGGTTTGCTTTTTAAAACACGCGATACACATAGGGATTCTCTGGTTTATCGACTTTGGTAAAGCTATCGATTTCCAAGGTTGGGAGGTTTTGTTTGAGTTCTTTATGATAGTGATTGACCAGTTTTCCTTTGGCCGTTATCCAAGTGTTATTTTCATACTGACGGGTATTTCCCTTGGTCAGCAATCCATAGACACCGGAATCCGCGATACAGTGAATAATGCCGAAGCGGAACAGAAATTGACTATTGGCATGACTGGGGTCATTATAGACAAAGCCTGTGAACTGGACTGTCTTGCCCTCAAACTCATCTGGATAGTCGTAGATGGCTTCCATGACTTCCATATAGTTTTCATTCGTGATCTGAATACTATCTTGGGACAAGTATTTATCCGCCGCAGTTCGCATTTCCTTTTCATAGGCTGATTTTGAAAAATAAGAACTGGTATCTGGTTTCAAATATTGGCTTGTCGTCCCTTCACTTGTCTGAATGGCTTGATCCGTGCCTTCTGATAAGGGGAAATGATAGCCTTTGGCTGAAACGGTCTGAGAATCCAAGCTAACAGTTGGAAAAGTTAAACCGACGACAATTGGAATGGCCATAAGAGCAATACTCATCACCTTTGCTAATCGGCTATTCAGATGACTATGGGTTTTGACTTGCTTCATCCAGATATACAGCTGGACGATTGCCAAGATAAAAGAAAGCACCATGGAAATATAGGCTAGATAGGAATAGTGCATGTTGATGTACTGGTTTAATTTGCCTGACAGATGGAGATAAATGGTCAATTCAAAATAGCCAGCTAAAACTAAAAATCGAATCATAGGATGACTCCAATCAAGAGAGAATACACTAAGACGACAAGAGTCACAATCGTAATGAAGTGACTGATAAATCGTGCTTTCAAGTAATTTTTCATCATGAGAATATTTTTGATATCCAGCATTGGACCAATGACGAGAAAGGCAAGAACTGGTGCCAAGCCGAAACTCGAGAGTAGAGAGGCCCCAATAAAGGCATCCGCCTCACTACAGAGCGAGAGAAGAAAGGCCAAAAGCATCAAGAGCAGGATGGCAAAAAGAGGGGTCGCACTGATAGAGGTCAGAATCCGTGTCGGAACATAGACCTGTATAATAGAGGCAAAGAGACAGCCAAATACCAAGTAACGCCCCGTATCAAAAAATTCATCAATGGCTTGCACAAAGACCTGAAAAACTTTTTTTGCAGGTCTCAAGTGAGAAAAATCGTGCTCATGACAGGCCAAACGATTTTCTTTCTGAATCGGTTCTTGCCAGAAGAATCCTAGAAAAATCCCAAGTATCACAGCCACTACAATGGAACCCAGAGCTCGTAACAGAGCGACATGGAAGGAGTTCCCAAAGGCAGAATAGGTCGCAAAGAGAACAATGGGATTGATAACAGGTGCTGTTACAAGAAAGGGAACAGCCGTGTAACTGGGGACCTTCTTTTCCAGAAAACGATTGATAATGGGGACAATCCCACATTCGCAAGAAGGGAAAAGTATACCAACGAAGGTGCCAAAAAAGATTCTCCCCCAACGATTTCGAGGGAGAAAATGATAAACCTTGTCAGGTGTGATATAGACCTCAATCAGCCCTGAGACAATACTTCCTATCAGAACGAAGGGTAGGGCTTCAATGATTATAGAGAGAAAAATAGCCCCAGTCTGAAGCACACTAGATGGGAGTTGTTGGAAAGCAGTCATCTAGTTTTTCTTTTCTGCTTTGGCTTTTTTCTCTTTGTCATCAGGGAAAGTGACCTGCTTCAAATCAGGGAGTTTCGCAAACTCTTCAAACATCTTGTCCAAGTCGTCTCGTTTTGTAAATTTTACAGCCATAGGTGTACCTCGATTCTAAATTCTACCTCTATTATACTATTATTTTGAGGAAAAGGGAAAAGTTAAAATTGAGTATCTAACGAATAATAGAGCTTGATAAATCCTGATTAAGTCTGGTAGATTGAGAAAGTTTGACAAAAAAAGTAGATGGTGCTAGAATAACATTAACGAAAGACATTTGAGGGCAGAAAGGTTCCTGCCGCACCTTGAAAAAGGTATCTGAGATGCTGGGTACACCGACCAGCCAAGTGTCCGTTATTTCAAAGGGGGGAGCTTAAATGCTCCTTTTTTGTTTAAAAATTTCAAAAAAGATTATCCCCACCGTAAGCTCAGGTTTGCGATTTTTTTATTTCTCAAAAACACGCATTTTAAACGATTAGAAACAGAAATTACAATCCTATTGTTCAAAAAAGCATTTTCTTGAAGAATAGAGAGGGAGAACAGTGGCGCATTATTGTCAAAAATAAAACAGTGAAATTAATCACTGATCCTTTTGTAAACTATTAGAATTAAATTGAAACCTTCTCAATGAATAGAATATTGAAATGAAGCAAATTTATTCCCCATATATTGTTTTTAAATACTGTAAGAGCTAATTTGAAACGTTTAGCTTATGGTATAATAGATTTATGGATAAAAAATATGAAAAAATCTCCCAGGATTTGGGAGTGACGTTAAAGCAAATTGATACTGTTCTAAGTTTGACAGCTGAAGGGGCGACTATTCCCTTTATCGCGCGTTATCGTAAGGACATGACTGGTAGTCTGGATGAGGTGGCGATTAAGGCCATTATTGACTTGGATAAAAGTCTGACAAATCTCAACGACCGTAAGGAAGCTGTTTTAGCTAAGATTCAAGAACAAGGCAAGTTGACCAAGGAATTGGAAGAAGCTATCTTAGCTGCTGAAAAATTAGCAGATGTAGAAGAACTCTATCTTCCATACAAGGAAAAACGTCGGACCAAGGCAACCATTGCCCGTGAAGCCGGACTCTTCCCACTTGCTCGCTTAATCTTGCAGAATGTAGCGGACTTAGAGAAGGAAGCTGAAAAGTTTGTCTGTGAAGGATTTGCGACTGGTAAGGAAGCATTGTCTGGTGCAGTTGATATTTTGGTTGAAGCCTTATCGGAAGATGTGACCTTGCGTTCCATGACTTATCAGGAAGTGCTGAGACACTCCAAACTCACTTCCCAAGTCAAAGATGAAAGTCTTGATGAAAAACAGGTTTTTCAGATTTATTATGATTTTTCTGAGACAGTTGGAAATATGCAAGGTTATCGTACCTTAGCCCTCAATCGTGGGGAGAAACTTGGTGTCTTGAAGGTCGGTTTTGAACATGCGACGGACCGTATTCTTGCCTTCTTTGCTGCTCGTTTCAAGGTCAAAAACACCTATATTGATGAAGTGGTTCAGCAATCTGTTAAGAAAAAAGTCTTGCCTGCTATCGAGCGCCGTATTCGGACAGAACTAACTGAAAAGGCAGAAGAAGGAGCTATCCAACTCTTTTCTGACAACCTGCGCAATCTCCTCTTGGTTGCTCCACTGAAAGGGCGCGTGGTTCTAGGATTTGACCCTGCCTTTCGTACAGGTGCTAAGCTAGCTGTCGTGGATGCAACAGGAAAAATGCTGACAACTCAGGTCGTTTATCCTGTCAAACCAGCATCAGCTCGTCAAATCGAAGAAGCCAGGAAAGATTTGGCAGATTTGATTGGTCAATACGGTGTAGAGATTATTGCCATCGGAAATGGAACGGCCAGTCGTGAAAGTGAAGCCTTTGTGGCGGAAGTTCTGAAAGATTTTCCTGAAGTCAGCTATGTCATTGTCAATGAAAGTGGTGCTTCGGTCTATTCTGCCAGTGAACTTGCCCGTCAGGAGTTTCCAGACTTGACCGTTGAAAAACGCTCAGCTATTTCTATCGCCCGTCGTTTGCAAGATCCTCTTGCGGAATTGGTCAAAATCGATCCTAAGTCAATCGGTGTCGGCCAGTACCAGCATGATGTCAGTCAGAAGAAACTTTCTGAAAGTCTGGACTTTGTTGTCGATACAGTGGTTAACCAAGTCGGTGTCAATGTCAATACGGCCAGCCCAGCTCTTCTTTCACACGTAGCTGGACTCAATAAAACCATCTCTGAAAATATCGTCAAATACCGTGAAGAAGAAGGAAAAATCACTTCACGAGCTCAAATCAAGAAAGTTCCTCGTCTGGGGGCCAAGGCCTTTGAACAGGCAGCTGGTTTCCTTCGTATCCCTGAAAGTAGTAATATCCTTGATAATACAGGAGTTCACCCAGAGAACTATACTGCGGTTAAGGAACTCTTTAAACGCTTGTATATCAAGGACTTGAATGAAGAAGCCCAAGGCAAACTCAAGTCGCTATCTGTCAAGGAAATGGCGCAAGAGCTAGACCTTGGTCTAGAAACTCTTAAAGATATCATTGCAGATCTTCTCAAACCAGGTCGAGATTTCCGTGATTCCTTTGATGCACCTGTGCTTCGCCAAGATGTCCTAGATATCAAAGATCTAGTGGTAGGCCAGAAGCTAGAGGGTGTGGTGCGTAATGTAGTTGACTTTGGTGCCTTCGTTGACATTGGAATTCATGAGGATGGCTTAATCCATATTTCTCATATGAGTCGCAAATTTATCAAACACCCAAGCCAAGTAGTGTCCGTCGGAGATTTGGTAACAGTTTGGGTCAAGAAAATTGATGTTGAACGTGAAAAAGTCAATCTGTCGCTCCTCGCTCCAAATGAAACTGACTGATTACGTTAAGCAGGTTTCACTAGAAGACTTCGGCAGACCTTTTATCCATCAAGCTCAGTGGAATTCTCGTCTACGTTCGACAGGTGGGCGATTTTTCCCCAAAGATGGGCATTTGGATTTTAATCCCAAGGTTTATCAGGAACTGGGTCTGGATGTTTTTAGGAAAATTGTCCGACATGAACTCTGTCATTATCACCTCTATTTTCAAGGGAAGGGCTATCAACACAAGGATCGGGATTTTAAGGAACTTTTGAAATCAGTGGATGGATTACGCTTTGTGCCCTCCTTGACAAATAGCCACTCTAAACCACTCAAACTTTATCGTTGTCAATCCTGCCAGCAAAGGTATCAGCGCAAGCGAAGGATTGATACCAAACGCTATCGCTGTGGACTTTGTCGAGGTAAATTACTACTAATAAATCAGCCTGAGGACTGATGAAAGCCGAGCCTATCCGTGATATACTATGTCTAACCTAGCAGAAAGAGGAAATATCATGAACAGTAAATTTTATAAAATGAGACGAAATCGTATGATTTCAGGAGTTCTGGCAGGTTTGTCAGACAAGTGGAACTTTGATGTTACCCTTGTTCGTTTTCTATTTGCTATTTTTACAGTCGCAAACTTTGGACTTGGCGTGATTATCTATATCATCCTAGCTTCTGTCATGCCAACCAAGGAAGAAATCGAAGCAGAAATGTACGGAACAGGCCCACGAAAACGCAAAGAAGCCCAAGCCATTGACGACAATGAAGGCTGGTTTTGGTGAGATTCTACAGAAGATTTGGAATAAGCAAAAAGCTTTAAATCAATAGTCTAAACTGCTTGATTTAAAGCTTTTTTACTTTTAATACGATTTTCCCAGCTTCATCTGTAAACTAAAAATATTATTTTGAACTTAGATTTCTAATCTGATTTTTCATGCTGAGACAATACATTTTTTGAAAAATGGTGGATGCTGATAACAACTGATAGCCAGCAAATAGCATAAGCAGTAGCTGTAAATTCTGTACCGATAAAGTATGTTTTTTCAACTAAGAGCTGACCGATGAATGGAGAGAGGAGATAGAGAAGTCCGATGAGTACATGTTCTTTGTGTTTCATTAAGGCGCACCTTCTTTCCTTATAGGTAGTTCGATTTGAAAGTGTTGAATTTAATGGTATGTTATCTAGTTAAGCTTACTCAAATGATAGTTCCCGCTTCCTCCTTTCCAAAGTAAGCCTTTTCACACTTATATTTTACAATTTTAAAAATAGGAAATCAAATCATTTTCTAAGTAATTTTGCCTACATTTCCCCCCAATCTTACAAAAATGTAAGATTAAAGTCTCTTTTGTAAGGTTAGGTTATGGCAAGCGGTCTTTTTTTGATGTAAACTAGACTCATAAAGAACAAAGGAGTAACATCATGAAACAAATCTTACATAAGAAAACAAGAAAACCAAGCCACAAAGATATCGAGCGTGTTCAGCTGGGATGCGCTATGATGCAAGCAACATTTCATTTGATGGGATATTAAGAAAGGAGATTCTCATGACACTTTTAGATGTAAAACACGTTCAAAAAATTTATAAAACTCGTTTTCAGGGCAACCAAGTAGAAGCCCTCAAGGATATTCACTTTACCGTAGAAAAGGGTGACTACGTTGCCATCATGGGTGAGTCTGGTTCTGGTAAATCAACTCTTCTCAATATCCTAGCTATGCTGGATAAACCAACTCGTGGCCAGGTTTACCTGAACGGAACTGATACCGCAACCATTAAAAATTCACAGGCTTCTAGCTTCCGTCGTGAAAAGCTGGGCTTTGTCTTCCAAGACTTTAACTTGCTAGATACTCTGTCTGTTAAAGACAATATCTTGCTTCCGCTTGTCTTGTCAAGAAGACCCATTACAGAGATGATGAAGAAATTGGTGGTGACAGCTGAGAATCTAGGCATCAACCAATTGCAAGAGAAGTACCCTTACGAGATTTCAGGTGGGCAGAAACAGCGTGTAGCAGTAGCCCGCGCCATCATCACAGAACCTGAAATTCTCCTTGCGGATGAGCCAACAGGCGCCCTTGACTCCAAGTCATCTGCAGCCTTACTTGATGTCTTTGATGAAATCAATGAGCGTGGACAAACCATTCTTATGGTAACCCACTCAACAGCAGCAGCCAGCAGGGCTAAACGTGTACTCTTTATCAAAGACGGCATTCTTTACAACCAAATCTACCGTGGAGAGAAAACAGAGCGTCAGATGTTCCAAGAAATCTCTGATACCTTGACTGTCATGGCAAGCGAGGTGAATTAGTATGTTTCGATTAACCAATAAGTTAGCGGTATCGAACTTGATTAAAAACCGCAAACTCTACTATCCTTTTGCGCTGGCTGTTCTCTTGGCAGTCACCGTCACCTATCTCTTTTACTCTCTAACCTTTAATCCTAAGATTGCGGAAATCCGTGGAGGGACAACCATTCAAGCTACTCTTGGATTTGGTATGTTTGTCGTCACCCTTGCGTCAGCCATTATCGTCCTCTATGCCAATAGTTTTGTCATGAAAAACCGTTCCAAGGAACTGGGAATTTACGGCATGTTGGGCTTGGAGAAACGTCACCTTATCAGTATGAGCTTTAAGGAGTTAGTGCTATTTGGGATTCTAACTGTTGGAGCGGGTATCGGTATTGGAGCCTTGTTTGACAAGTTAATTTTCGCTTTCTTGCTCAAACTGATGAAATTGAAGGTTGAACTGGTCGCTACCTTCCAGATGAAAGTTGTCATTACAGTACTTCTTGTCTTTGGTTTGATTTTTCTAGGACTCATGTTCCTGAATTCCCTTCGAATCGCCCGTATGAATGCCCTCCAGCTCTCTCGTGAGAAAGCAAGCGGAGAGAAAAAAGGTCGTTTCCTACCTCTCCAAACTATTCTTGGTACGATTAGTTTAGGGATTGGTTATTATCTTGCCCTTACAGTAAAAGATCCTCTTACAGCCCTAACAACCTTCTTCCTAGCTGTTTTGCTGGTTATCTTTGGAACCTATCTCTTGTTCAATGCAGGGATTACCGTTTTCCTTCAAATCTTGAAGAAAAACAAGAAATACTATTACCAACCTAATAACCTCATCTCTGTTTCAAACTTGATTTTCCGTATGAAGAAAAATGCGGTGGGCCTTGCAACCATCGCTATCTTGTCAACAATGGTTTTGGTAACCATGTCAGCAGCTACTAGTATTTTCAATGCCTCAGAAAGCTTTAAAAAAGTTCTAAATCCTCATGATTTTGGGGTTTCAGGGCAAAATGTTGAAAAAGAAGACTTGGACAAACTCTTGAGCCAGTTTGCAAGTGACAAAGGTTATAAGATTAAAGAGAAAGAAGTGCTTCGTTATACTTACTTTGGTGTTGCAAACCAAGAAGGAAATAAGTTAACACTTTTTGAAAAAGGACAAAATCGTGTCCAACCCACAACAGTTTTTATGGTATTTGACCAAAAAGATTATGAAAATATGACTGGTCAAAAACTGTCTCTATCAGGAAATGAGGTCGGACTCTTTGCAAAGAATGAGCGAGTTAAAGAACAGAAAACTCTAACTCTAAATGATCATCAATTTTCTGTAAAAGAAGAATTTAATAAAGATTTCATTGTGAACCATGTCCCAAATCAGTTTAATATTTTGACTGCTGATTACAATTACCTTGTTGTTCCTAATCTACAAGCCTTTTTGGAGCAATTCCCAGATTCGGCTATCTATAATCAGTTTTACGGTGGTATGAATGTAAATATCAGTGAAGAAGAGCAACTCAAGGTCGCTGAAGAATATGAAAAATACCTCAATCAATTTAATGCTCAATTAAACACAGAAGGTAGCTATGTTTATGGTAGCAATCTAGCAGATGCTAGTTCTCAGATGAGTGCCCTCTTTGGTGGTGTCTTCTTTATCGGTATTTTCCTATCCATTATCTTTATGGTCGGAACTGTTCTGGTCATCTACTACAAACAAATTTCTGAAGGCTATGAAGACCGTGAACGCTTTATTATCTTGCAAAAAGTTGGTTTAGATCAAAAGCAAATCAAGCAAACCATTAACAAACAGGTTTTAACTGTTTTCTTCCTTCCTTTGCTTTTTGCCTTCATACATCTAGCCTTTGCCTACCATATGCTTAGTCTGATTCTAAAAGTGATCGGTGTACTGGATACAACTATGATGTTGATCGTGACCTTGTCTATCTGCGCTATCTTCCTCATCGCCTATGTGCTGATTTTCATTATTACTTCAAGAAGTTATCGCAAGATTGTGCAAATGTAAAAAAAGATACCTCGACTTGAAAATCGAGGTATTTCTTGTATTCTAAATGCTGAAAAGTTGTCCGAGCAGGAAGGTAACTCCCATAGTTAAGAGGCCAATAGCTAAGTTCCGAATCATAGCTGTTTTGGTTGGAGCCTTTCCAAGTCTGGCACTAGTGTAGCCAGTGAGAAGAAGGGCCACACCGACGATAAGGACAGTAGCAGGGATGCGGTATTCACTTGGGAAAATGGTCACTGAGAGCATTGGAGGCAAACTTCCAAGGAAAAAGGCAACAAAGCTAGAAATGGCAGCGTGCCAAGGATTGGTAAACTCTTCATACTCTATCCCGTATTTCTCCTCTACCAAAGCCTTGAGTGGATTTTTAAGAAAGGCCTTGTTGGTCAAGAGTTGGGCAGAGGTTTCACATTCTCCATTTTGGATATAGGCAGCATAGAGGGACTTTTTGGCTAGTTCCATATCTTGGTCTAGCAAGAGCTGCTCACGCGCAACGGCTGCTTCCTCGGTATCTTTTTGAGTTGAAACGGATACATATTCTCCACCAGCCATTGAAAAGGCGCCAGCTAGGATAGCCGCAAACCCTGATAAAAAGATAATCCAGATATTGCTCGTGGCACTAGCAACCCCGATAACCACACCAGCAATGGAAATAATTCCATCATTGGCACCAAGAACACCCGCACGCAGGATATTTAAACGACCTGCAAAATTTGAATCGATTTCGTGATTTGTTTCTGACATATCATTCTCCTTTTTATCCAGTATAAAGGAAAAATATAAGGAAATCAATCTTTTAAAAGTATCTGAAAAAAGTTGCACGATTTTAATGATATAAAATGTCGACATCTTCTCTAATAGATCAAACACCGAAGGTAAAGAGTATAGAATAGCATAAAAATTTTTAAATTAAATAGGATAAACATTTTGTTCACTTTATAATCGTTTACAAGAGAATAATGAGTATTAAATCAAATAAAATCCAAATATTTTACGAACTTTTTTTATATTTTTTCGTAAAAGGCTTTACAAGTTCTTGGAAACATGATATAGTAATAAAGCTTAGAAAATGAGATGATGTTTTCTAGCAAATATAAACCCGAGTAAAAAATGCCTACGGACAGGCAGGGTTGAATGCCGAAGCGTGGTTGAAAAACCACATTATTGATAGGGTTAAAAGCCTACTTTTATAAGTTGATGTTAGGACACTTGTCCTAATTCATAAATTTTTAGTGTGGTGAAAGCACACGTCATCTTGTGAAACGATCAATAAAGTACGTAATATTTGCTACTAGAGAGTTAGGAAACATCAGGAACAGACATACTCAACAGAAACAAACATAAAAACGTCAGAAGATTGCAGAGCAGGTGAAAACCTGCTCTTTTTTCATGAGTCAACCTTTAGTTCCTTAGTTTTCATAAGGTCCTAAAAATATTGAAAGGAGTATGTCTTGAAAGAGTTAGATCAAAACCAAGCCCCAATTTATGAGGCCTTGGTGAAGTTACGCAAGAAAAGGATTGTTCCCTTTGATGTTCCAGGTCACAAGCGTGGACGGGGAAATCCAGAACTTGTCGAACTGTTAGGTGAAAAATGTGTTGGCATTGATGTCAATTCGATGAAACCTTTGGATAATCTTGGTCACCCCATTTCGATTATTCGGGATGCAGAGGAGCTAGCAGCGGATGCTTTTGGAGCTAGCCATGCTTTTCTCATGATTGGAGGAACAACTTCATCGGTACAGACTATGATTCTGTCAACCTGCAAGGCAGGAGATAAGATTATTCTGCCACGTAATGTCCACAAATCTGCTATTAATGCGTTGGTTCTATGCGGTGCCATTCCCATCTATATCGAGATGAGTGTGGATCCTAAGATTGGTATCGCTTTAGGTCTTGAAAATGACCGAGTAGCCCAGGCCATAAAGGACCATCCAGATGCCCAGGCCATTTTGATTAACAATCCAACCTACTACGGCATCTGTTCAGATCTAAAGGGTTTGACAGAAATGGCTCATGAAGCTGGCATGATGGTTTTGGTAGATGAGGCCCACGGAGCACATTTGCATTTCACTGATAAACTTCCAATTTCTGCTATGGATGCAGGTGCTGATATGGCAGCAGTCTCCATGCATAAGTCTGGTGGGAGTTTGACCCAAAGTTCGCTTCTTTTAATCGGGGAGCAGATGAATCCTGAGTACGTTCGTCAGATCATCAACCTGACCCAGTCAACATCCGCCTCTTATTTGCTGATGGCTAGTTTGGATATTTCACGTCGTAATCTAGCCCTTCGTGGTAAAGAGTCTTTTGAAAAGGTCATTGAGTTATCAGAGTATGCTCGTCGTGAAATCAATGTCATTGGTGGTTACTATGCCTACTCAAAAGAGTTAATAGACGGAGTGTCCGTTTGCGATTTTGACGTGACCAAGTTGTCAGTTTACACTCAGGGTATTGGCTTAACAGGTATCGAGGTTTATGACCTCCTACGAGACGAATACGACATTCAGATTGAGTTTGGTGATATTGGCAATATCTTGGCCTATATTTCGATTGGTGACCGTATCCAAGACATCGAGCGCTTAGTCGGTGCTTTGGCTGATATCAAGAGACTCTATTCACGAGATGGGAAGGACTTGATAGCTGGAGAATATATCCAGCCAGAGTTGGTCCTTTCTCCTCAGGAAGCCTTCTATTCAGAGAGAAAAAGTTTGTCTTTAGACGAATCTGTTGGACAAGTCTGTGGGGAATTTGTCATGTGTTATCCTCCAGGAATCCCTATCTTGGCTCCTGGAGAACGCATTACACGAGAAATTGTCGACTATATCCAATTTGCCAAGGAACGTGGTTGCTCCCTCCAAGGGACGGAAGATCCAGAGGTCAATCACATCAACGTCATTAAGAGAAAGGAGAACTAGATGGATTTATGGTTTTCTGAAGTTCATACTCCAGATGTGAAATTGTCCCTGAGAACAGCCAAGCAACTCTACGCTGGTAAAAGTGAATGGCAGGATATCGAAGTCTTGGATACGCCAGCTTTTGGGAAAATACTGATTTTAAATGGGCACGTCTTGTTCTCAGATGCGGATGATTTTGTCTACAATGAAATGACTGTCCACGTTCCCATGGCTGTCCACCCGAATCCCAAGAAAGTCTTGGTTATTGGGGGTGGTGACGGTGGTGTTGCTCAAGTATTAACACTCTATCCAGAATTGGAACAAATCGACATTGTGGAACCAGATGAGATGCTGGTTGAGGTGTGTCGTGAGTATTTCCCAGATTTTGCCGCAGGGCTAGATGATCCTCGTGTTACCATTTACTACCAAAATGGGCTACGCTTTTTGCGAAACTGCGAAGATGACTATGATATTATCATCAACGATGCGACAGATCCATTTGGACATACGGAAGGGCTCTTTACCAAGGAATTTTACGGTAACAGTTACAGAGCTCTCAAAGAAGACGGTATCATGATTTATCAGCATGGGAGTCCCTTCTTTGACGAGGATGAGTCAGCTTGCCGAAGCATGCACCGCAAGGTCAATCAAGCCTTTCCAATCAGTCGGGTTTATCAGGCCCATATCCCAACCAGCCCAGCTGGCTATTGGTTGTTTGGATTTGCATCGAAAAAATACCACCCTGTTAAAGATTTTGACAAGGAAGGTTGGAAAAAACGCCAGCTTTTCACAGAATACTACACTGCAAACTTACATGTAGGAGCCTTTATGTTGCCCAAGTATGTTGAGGACATTTTAGAAGAAGAGGAAGGAAAAAAATGAGTCGTTTACTAGTTATTGGATGTGGGGGCGTTGCCCAAGTTGCTATTTCAAAGATTTGTCAAGATAGCGAAACCTTTACAGAAATTATGATTGCTAGCCGTACCAAGTCAAAATGTGATGACTTGAAGGCTAAACTGGAAGGCAAAACAAGTACAAAGATTGAGACAGCTGCTCTTGATGCTGACAAGGTTGAAGAAGTGATTGCCCTGATTGAAAGCTACAAACCAGAAGCTGTTTTGAACGTAGCTTTACCATATCAAGATTTAACCATTATGGACGCTTGTTTGGCAACAGGTGTTCACTATATCGATACAGCCAACTATGAGGCTGAGGATACAGAAGACCCTGAATGGCGTGCTATTTATGAGAAACGTTGCAAGGAACTTGGTTTTACAGCCTACTTTGACTACTCATGGCAATGGGCTTATCAGGAGAAATTCAAGGAAGCAGGCTTGACCGCTCTTCTTGGTTCAGGTTTTGACCCAGGTGTGACTAGTGTCTTTTCAGCCTATGCCCTCAAACACTATTTTGATGAAATCCACTATATCGACATTTTAGACTGTAATGGTGGTGACCACGGTTATCCGTTTGCAACAAACTTCAACCCAGAAATCAATCTACGCGAGGTTTCTGCGCCAGGTTCTTACTGGGAAGATGGAAAATGGGTCGAAGTTGAAGCCATGTCTATCAAGCGCGAGTACGATTTCCCTCAAGTTGGACAAAAAGACATGTATCTCCTTCACCACGAAGAAATTGAATCATTGGCGAAAAACATTCCAGGTGTCAAACGTATTCGTTTCTTTATGACTTTTGGTCAATCTTATCTAACGCATATGAAATGCTTGGAAAATGTAGGGCTCCTTCGTACTGATACCATTAACTTTAACGGCCAAGAAATTGTTCCAATCCAATTTTTGAAAGCCTTGCTTCCAGACCCTGCCAGTCTTGGACCACGTACAGTTGGAAAAACCAATATTGGTTGTATCTTTACAGGTGTTAAAGATGGTGTTGAAAAGACCATCTACATCTACAATGTCTGCGACCATCAGGAATGTTACGCAGAAGTTGGTTCACAAGCCATTTCTTACACTACTGGAGTTCCAGCCATGATTGGGACAAAATTGGTTATGAACGGAACTTGGAAACAAGCTGGAGTTTACAACCTTGAAGAGTTGGATCCAGATCCATTCATGGAAGCTTTGAATGAGTATGGTTTGCCTTGGGTTGTGGTTGAAAATCCACAAATGGTGGACTAATGAAGCTAGAACAAGTACCAACACCAGCCTATGTCATTGATTTGGCCAAGTTAGAAGCCAATTGCCGCATTCTACAATATGTACAAGAAGAGGCCGGCTGCAAGGTTTTGCTTGCCCAGAAGGCATATTCCCTTTACAAAACCTATCCCTTGATTAGCCAGTATCTATCTGGTACGACAGCTAGTGGACTCTATGAGGCCAAATTGGCAAGGGAAGAATTTCCTGGTGAAGTCCATGTCTTTGCACCTGCTTTCAAGGATGCAGACTTGGAGGAATTACTTGAGATAACAGACCATATCGTCTTTAACTCAGAAAGACAGTTGCGTAAACATGGTCCGCGTTGTCGAGATGCTGGTGTAAGCGTGGGTTTGCGACTTAACCCTCAGTGTTCAACACAGGGTGACCACGCGCTCTATGACCCTTGTGCACCTGGCTCCCGTTTTGGAGTAACTTCAGACAAGATACCGAGTGATTTGCTGGAATTGGTAGACGGTCTTCATTTTCACACCCTTTGCGAGCAGGGAGCAGATGATTTACAGACAACTTTGAAAGCAGTAGAAGAGCAGTTTGGTTCTTATTTGCATCAAGTTAAATGGCTCAATATGGGGGGAGGACACCACATCACAAGAGAAGGTTACGATGTGGATTTGCTGATTTCTGAGGTCAAGCGTATCCGAGAAACTTACAATCTTGAAGTCTATATCGAGCCGGGTGAAGCCATTGCGCTCAATGCAGGTTATCTAGCAACTGAAGTATTGGATATTGTAGAAAACGGTATGGAAATCTTGGTTTTAGATGCCTCTGCGACCTGCCATATGCCTGATGTACTTGAGATGCCCTATCGTCCACCTTTGAGAAATGGCTTTGAGGCACAGGAAAAAGCCCATACCTATAGACTTTCTTCCAATACTTGTCTGACGGGCGATGTGATTGGTGATTATAGTTTTGAAAATCCAGTCCAAATCGGAGACAGACTTTATTTTGAAGATATGGCCATTTATTCCTTTGTCAAAAACAATACCTTCAACGGTATTGGGTTGCCCAGTCTCTATCTCATGGACGAGCAGGGTGACTGCAGCTTAGTCAAAGCCTTCGGCTATCAAGATTTTAAAGGGAGATTATCATGATGGACAGTCCAAAAAAATTAGGCTATCGCATGCCAGCAGAATACGAGCCCCATCATGGTACCCTCATGATATGGCCGACTCGACCAGGATCATGGCCCTTTCAAGGAAAAGCTGCTAAAAGAGCATTTAGCCAGATTATAAAAACCATAGCAGAAGGGGAAAGAGTTTATCTCTTGGTGGAGCAAGACTATCTATCTGAAGCCCGAGACTACCTTGGAGATAGCGTTATTTATCTAGACATTCCCACCAATGATGCCTGGGCTAGAGATACAGGTCCGACTATTCTTGTCAATGATAAAGGCCAGAAATTAGCCGTGGATTGGTCTTTCAATGCTTGGGGTGGAGCTGTAGATGGTCTTTATCAAGATTATGAAGATGATGACCAAGTAGCTAGTCGTTTTGCTGAGGCCTTGGAAATGCCTGTTTACGATGCCAAACCTTTTGTGCTAGAAGGCGGAGCGATACACAGCGATGGTCAAGGAACCATTCTTGTGACTGAAAGTTGCTTGCTTAGTTCTGGTCGCAATCCTCATCTTAGTAAGGAAGAAATCGAAAATACCTTATTAGAGAGCCTTGGAGCTGAAAAAGTTATCTGGCTTCCTTATGGTATTTATCAGGATGAAACCAATGAACACGTTGACAATGTTGCTGCCTTTGTTGGTCCTGCTGAGCTTGTTTTGGCTTGGACAGATGACAAAAGCGATCCTCAATATGCCATGTCTGCAGCTAACCTTGCCCTTTTAGAAAAGGAAACAGATGCAAAAGGTCGTCACTTCACCATTCATAAACTTCCAATTCCAGCTCTTCATCAAGTTGTAACCAAAGAGGATTTGCCAGGCTACATCTATGAAGAAGGAGAAGAAGAGAGGTACGCAGGTGAACGACTAGCAGCTTCCTACGTAAACTTTTATATTGCCAACAAGGCTGTCCTAGTTCCTCAGTTTCAGGATAAAAACGACCAAGTGGCCTTAGATATCCTCAGCAAGTGTTTTCCAGACCGTAAAGTTGTCGGAATTCCAGCCAGAGATATTCTATTAGGTGGTGGTAATATTCACTGTATCACCCAACAAATCCCAGAATAGGAGAAAAAGATGAGAAATGTAAGAGTTGCAGCCATTCAGATGCAATGTGCTAAGGATGTGGCAACAAATATCCAAACCGCAGAGCGTTTAGTACGTCAGGCTGCAGAACAAGGCGCACAAATCATTCTCTTACCAGAGTTGTTTGAACGTCCCTATTTCTGTCAGGAACGTCAGTATGACTACTACCAGCATGCCCAGTCGGTGACAGACAATACAGCTATTCAGCATTTTAAAACCATTGCCAAGGAGCTAAAGGTCGTTTTACCAATCAGTTTCTATGAAAAAGATGGCAATGTCTTGTATAACTCTATTGCCGTTATTGATGCAGATGGGGAAGTGCTGGGCGTTTATCGGAAGACCCACATACCAGACGACCATTACTATCAAGAGAAATTTTATTTTACGCCTGGCAATACAGGTTTCAAGGTCTGGGATACGCGCTACGCTAAGATTGGTATTGGTATCTGTTGGGATCAATGGTTCCCTGAAACAGCCCGCTGTCTCGCATTAAATGGTGCTGAATTGCTCTTTTATCCAACTGCTATTGGCTCTGAGCCTATCCTAGATACGGACAGTTGTGGTCATTGGCAACGTACCATGCAAGGACACGCAGCAGCTAATATTGTCCCAGTTATTGCAGCCAATCGCTATGGCTTGGAAGAGGTCACGCCTAGTGAGGAAAATGGCGGACAGAGTTCCAGTCTTGACTTCTACGGTTCATCCTTTATGACGGATGAAACAGGAGCTATTCTAGAGCAAGCTGAAAGACAAGCTGAAGCTGTTCTGTTAGCAACTTATGACCTAGATAAGGGAGCAAGCGAACGCCTAAACTGGGGCTTGTTTCGAGATAGAAGACCCGAAATGTATCAACGGATTACGGACTAGTAGGGGAGAAATGAGAGATTCATTCTGCTAGACTCGTTTTCACTAGCAACTATAAGGATACTAGGTCATCTAGCAAGTGGATTTTATATTTTAATCCTCTAAGGCTTTCTCGCACTTTTATGCGAGGAGCTTTTCTGTTTAAGCTTTATCAATAAAACATGCTATAATAGTTGCAGAAAGGTTGGTATTTATGGCTAGGATATTGGTTATTGAAGATAATAGTGACATTCAAGAGATTTTGCGAACACTTCTTACTGAGGAGCATGAAGTGATTCAAGCCTTTTCAGGAACTGAAGGAATCATGCGTTTTGACCAAGGTGGGATTGAACTCGTTTTGCTAGATATCATGCTTCCTGGGAAAAATGGTGATCAGGTTTTAAAAGCTATCAGGGAACAAAGCCAAACTCCAGTCATTATGCTAACGGCTTTGAGCGATAAAAAACTTATCAGTCAATACCTCTTAGACGGTGCCAATGATTACATAGTCAAACCTTTTGATTTGGACGAAGTCTTTGCTAGAGTTACTGTTCAGTTACGCCAAAGTGCAGAAAAACAGCCTATGGAAATAGGAAAAACTGAAAATCTGCCACAAAACTTGAAAAATATCCAGTTTGATGCAGAAAGTTTTGAAATCAAAAATAGTCAGGAAACGATTCGCCTTGCCAAGAAAGAATGCTTGATTCTCCAAACTCTCCTTAAACACCCTAAGAAAATTTTCACCAAGGAAGAACTTTATGAATTGGTCTGGGAGGATAGCTACCTACCTGGAGATAATACCCTCAATACGCATTTGAGTAATCTTCGTAAAAAATTAAACCAGCTTGACCCAAATCAAGAATATATTGAAACCATCTGGGGAGTTGGGGTAAGATTAAAAGGAGACAAGCAATGACCTACATGATAATCTTTGTTCTACTGATACTCCTAATTATTTTATCGATTGTATTAATTCGCTACCATCTAGCACTTAAAAACTTGAGTCAACAGATTGAAGACAAGATTCTCACAGGTAGTATGAAAAGAGTCGGAGTCAGCATTTTTTCCAAACATTTTTTACATCTCTACCAGCAGATTGAGAATCTATTTCAGGAAGTGGAACAATCTCGACTGGTTATGAAAAGGGAAAAGCAGACTCTGGATATGGCCATCAGCAATATCGCCCATGACATTCGGACGCCTCTGACTATCGCTTCAGGCTACACCCAACAATTGATAAAAACTCCTGAAAACAAAGCAGAAACCTTACAAAAAATCGCCCAGCATCTTGATTTAGTCTCCAAACGTTTAGAGGCTCTCCTAGAATACCGTCGTTTGATGGAAGGGGCTGTCAAACCGAAACTGGAAGAAGTGGATTTTTCCGCTTTTATTACCAAAAAGACTCTGGCTTATTATGATGTTTTTCAGGCGGCAAATATCACGCTTGATTTTAAGGTTGAAGCTGGTTTAAAAACGAGGACTGATGAAGATTTACTGGATCGCATTTTACAAAATTTGCTTGGAAATGTCCTCAAACATGGCAAGGAAGAAGCGCGGCTATCTTTGAGAAAGGAAAAGGAACAGCTTGTCTTAGAAATTGCAAACCTTGTTAAACAGCCCATCAAAAGAATAGAAAATCTCAGCAATCGTTTTTATTCTGAAAATCTATCTGATACGGAAGAATCCTCTGGTTTAGGACTTTATATCACTGAGGAATTATGCCATCTTCTCGGTGCAGATATGAAACTAAGCACAGATGGGCAATGGTTGTCGGTTTTCATTTATTTTTAACAAAAAGAAACCTCCTCTGTAGGCTAGAGGAGGTCATTTTTTATAGGCTTTTCTTTTTGAAAACTGCCAGTCCACTTAGATTAAAGATTACAATAACAGCTAAGGTAACTATAAGGGTATAGAAAATGGATTCACTATTAGCAGTCATAGCATAGGAAAAATGCAAGGACAAATATGGTAAAAATTTGATATTTGGAAAAATGATCATTGGCATAGAAAGGATGATAGAGCTAATCAGATAACCAATAAATACGGCAAGATAAGAATGAGTCAGGTAGAGAATAAAGGAAATAATCGAAAGCCAAGCGAGAAGGCAGAGAAATTGAAGGAAAATCATTAAGAGGAGATTAGTAACAAAACCATCAGGTATCGTACCAAGTCCGTTTAGTAGAGTTGAGGGAACAAAAGCAATCACAAGGCTGGCGATGAGTTGTAAGAGAGCGATACTTGCTAGAACAAAGGATTTAGCGAAGAAAAACTCTGTACGAGAAACGCCAACTGTCAAACTATTTTTATAAAGCTTGCCGATTAGATCGACCCCAAGAACTAAACATGTTAGAATAATGCAGAGAAAAACAAGGTTTGAATCATTGCTAGACGCATTGATCAGAGCTTGAATACCGTCCCAACCATGGGTTGGAATTTCTGGTTCTTCTGTCTGGATTGCCATCAGATGGCCTGTAGCCCCGATAGTGGCACCCATTAGCAAGAGGACAAAGAGAATGAATTCTGTAATCCAGAATCCTTTGGAGCGGAAAAGACGGTAAAAGTCTGCTTGAATGGTATGTATCATGATTTTCCTCCTATTGGACCAATTGAGTGAAGTATTCTTCTAGGTTTTGACGGGCATAGTAAATCTCGTCAATGGCAACATCTGACAAGGTTAATTCCTTGAGAATCTGTTTGACATCTTGTTCCTGACCAAAGATGTGAATTTCATTTTCTGGATTAACAACCTTGAACTGGAGCTGGATTTGTTCTTTTAATACTTGACAAGCTTTCTCTTGGTCAGCTGTCTTAAGGACAATATAATCCTCACTTAGTGTTTCAAATTCAGCTTTGCTGATTTCACGGATAATCTTGCCTTGATCTAAAATACCAAAGCGATTTGCTACGAGATAGAGTTCTGACAAGATATGGCTAGAGATGAGAATGGTGATCCCTTTTTCTTGATTGAGCCGTTGAATCATGAGTCGAAATTCTTTGATACCGATTGGGTCGAGACCGTTGATAGGTTCATCTAAGATCAGGAAGTCTGGTTTAGATAGGAGGGCAATGGCGATACCAAGTCTTTGTTTCATTCCTAGCGAGAAATCACGAAAGACTTTTTTACCTATATCTGCCAAACCTACATAGTCCAGCGTTTCTCGAATGACTTGATCAGCATTTGGAATATGACGAATCATACAGTAATATTTCAGGTTTTGATAGGCTGTTAAGTGATTATGAGCTACAGGTGATTCGATAACTGAACCTACTCGAGATAGAGCCTTGCTCCATTCATTTTCCGAATGGCTAGAGAAGAGGGAAACTGTTCCTTTATCCGCAAACAGTAGTTGCGTAATGATTTTTATCAAGGTGGTTTTCCCAGCTCCGTTCTTCCCTATAAGTCCATAAATATCTCCCTCTCTTATCGTTAGATGAAGATCCTGAAGGATAGCTTGTTTGTCGAAGTTTTTGGACAATCCATGAATGTCAAGTACTGTTTTCATGATTCTCTCCTTTTGATTTATTTTGTTAACTTTAGTATAAAGCATAGAAATCAAAGAAAGCTCAAGGATTTCTAAAGAGTTTCTAAAGTTTTAGGAATTCTTAAATATCAAAACCCAGTTGATATGAACTGGGCTTCTTAATTATAAAATATATTTCTCAATGGCACGCGCAACGCCGTCTTCTTCGTTGCTGGCTGTAACGGAATCCGCAAGAGATTTGACATAATCGCTGGCATTTCCCATTGCAATGCCAAGTCCTGCAAACTGGAGCATTTCGATATCGTTATTAGCATCGCCCATAGCCATAATCTCTGAGGAATCAATCTTCAAAATATCTGCTAGTCGTGAAAGAGCAGTAGCCTTTGTCGTTCCAAGTGGCATGGCTTCATAAATAACAGGCTGCGAACGAACTCCACTAAATCGTTGGCAGAGTTCTGTAGCAAAACGCTCTTCAAAATCGTCTGTTTGCTCCTCTGTACCTAAAAACATACCTTGGAACATGCGATACTTGCCACTAGTCGCTTCCTCAAGAGAAATTTCAGTCAGGTCTGAAAATACTAGTTTAGCATCATTTTGAACGATTTGATTGGGCTTGCCACCGAGGACAAAATAATGCTCCTCATCAAAAAGAGTCAACTGAACATCACTTTTTTCAGCTAGGTCATAGAGGTATTCAATGTCAGATGGACTGAGTTCTTGCCAGTCAACTAGTCCCCAGTCACTGGTCTGGTGAGTTGAACAACCGTTGTTAACAATAACATATTCGTTCCGGAGGTCAAGCCCCAGTTTTTTGTAGTAGGGGAGGACACCGAAAAGGGGGCGGCCCGTACAAAGTACCAGTTTGACACCTTTTTCAATGGCTTTGTGAATAGCAGTAATGTGAGCTTGTGGGATTTCCTTGGCTTCATTGAGGAGGGTTCCGTCCATATCCAAGGCTAGTAGTTTAATCATAAGTCTTCCTTCTTTATCTTTTGGTATTATTATAGCATATTTTGGAGAAGATAATGGTAAAAGGGTAGGGGGATTGATTTTACAGTTTAGGATGTTTGGAGAACGTTTATTAGAAAAGGTTACACGTTATTCAATTAAGTAAATAATTATATTTGGCAAGCTGGTCAAAAAAACAGAGGATTTAAGATGAATAACACATTTTTCATCTTAAATCCTCTGTTTTCCTTAATTTTTTACAAATCAACTTGATTAGACATGGGGTATGATTTATTTTCTAAATTTTCGTTTGATAATAGAGCGTTGGACTTTTAAAATAAGTAAGCTAAATCCGATTGCTACGACAAATGCAAGAGCAGTTGATAATTTTAATGCTAAAAAGATGAAACTAAAGATAGCAATGCAGATACAAAAAACAGCAATATTGATAAAAAATAGGATTTCCTTGAGATTGGCATCAGATTGTGCTTCAGGTGTATAATCTTGATAGCGAGGAATCTGATGATTTAATTCTTCTTGATAGTCTACCTCATAGGATTGTAATTTTCTTACAGGCATTATTCTCTCCTTAACTGTACATACCTATTTTATCATTTTTTAATCGGATAATTATTACAGTAAGGTTACAAAAAGAATAAAGTCCCTTTTCATTTTCAAACTATTGTTCAGGACACGATAGTTTGAAAATAATAGTACGCATAATATTAAGGTTGTTAAACACCTATTAAAAATAGATTAGTAGAAATTGAAACAGTACATTAATACTCTTCAAAACAAGTTAACGTCATCTTGTATTAGGCAAATGTTACTAATTTAGTCCATTTTATCTACAATCAAAAAGCTGTTCTTTGATTTTTATTGAGTATATAGACTGCAAATTGTGTCTAAAAATGGTATAATGATAAAGTTATATAGTCCCGATAAGATGGTAGAAATTTCTATTTTTTCTTTCGAGTCGCAACTCGTAAAGAATGACGGCTCCAAAGTCGTTCGTCATTCTACGGTTGTCGCTATAGGGTGGTCACCCTATGCGCCTTACTAGTTTCAGAAATAAAAAAGTATCGTTTTTATTTCTTTCGCGTCGTAACTCTTAGAAAATGAAAATACCTATCAGTACTTTGTAACTCTATAACACTATTTTTAAGGGGGGACATTTTTATGTCAGAACGTAAATTATTCACGTCTGAATCTGTATCTGAGGGGCATCCAGATAAGATTGCAGACCAAATTTCAGATGCGATTTTGGATGCTATTTTAGCCAAGGATCCAGAGGCGCACGTTGCTGCTGAGACAGCTGTATATACTGGTTCCGTCCATGTTTTTGGTGAAATATCTACAAATGCCTATGTGGATATTAACCGTGTGGTTCGTGATACCATTGCAGAGATTGGCTATACCAATACAGAGTATGGTTTTTCTGCTGAGACGGTGGGAGTCCATCCGTCACTTGTTGAGCAGTCACCGGATATCGCCCAAGGTGTTAACGAAGCCTTGGAGGTCCGTGGAAATGCTGATCAAGACCCACTTGACTTGATTGGTGCTGGAGACCAAGGGCTCATGTTTGGATTTGCAGTGGATGAAACAGAAGAGCTTATGCCATTGCCAATTTCACTCAGTCATAAATTGGTTCGTCGTCTGGCAGAACTTCGTAAGTCTGGTGAAATCAGTTATCTTCGCCCAGATGCAAAATCACAAGTTACGGTTGAGTATGATGAAAATGACCGTCCAGTACGTGTGGACACAGTTGTTATTTCAACTCAACACGATCCAGAAGTCAGCAACGAACAAATTCACAATGATGTCATTAACAAGGTTATCAAAGAGGTTATTCCAGCCTCTTACTTGGATGAGCAAACAAAATTCTTCATCAATCCAACTGGACGTTTTGTAATCGGTGGGCCTCAAGGAGACTCAGGTTTGACTGGCCGTAAGATTATCGTAGATACTTATGGTGGCTACTCTCGTCACGGTGGTGGTGCCTTCTCTGGTAAAGATGCGACTAAGGTGGACCGTTCAGCCTCTTATGCGGCTCGTTATATTGCCAAGAATATCGTTGCAGCAGGTCTTGCTAAGAAGGCGGAAGTGCAATTGGCTTATGCTATCGGTGTTGCCCAGCCTGTTTCTGTCCGTATCGATACCTTTGGTACAGGAACAGTAGCTGAAAGTAAGCTTGAAAAAGCGGCTCGTCAAATCTTTGACCTTCGCCCTGCAGGAATTATCCAAATGCTGGACCTCAAGCGTCCAATTTACCGTCAAACAGCGGCTTATGGACACATGGGACGTACAGATATTGACCTTCCATGGGAACGTTTGGACAAGGTAGATGCTTTGAAAGAAGCAGTCAAATAAAATCTTGAGAGGGGGACTTCCCCTCTTTTTTACTGATAAAACATTTCACATACAAATAATTGAACTTTGGTAAAAATAAGACTATATATAGCTCTTCAGTTGTGTAGTATTAACAGAAGTTTAGTGGGTGAGTTCTTTATCATTTTCCTTATTCTGTTGACTATTTCATTCTGGTTTAGTATTTGGAAACTAGAAAAAGCACTAGCTAATAATTCACAATGTAATTCCAAAGATTTAGATCCGAAAACTGGAAATTTTTGTACTTTTACCTAGACAGTGGATAAACCCTTAATACGACTGAGTTTAAGGGGTAATGTACACTCTTTGAAAAATGTACTTTATAATCGAAATGTACTTTATTTTAAGATTGGATAAAGTACATTTTTTGATTTAGAAGCGTTCAATAAGTATCATTTATAAAGTACATTTTGGTAAAAAATATTAATACGTTCAATTGTACATTTTTTATGAAAATATTTCTTTTTTAATCATTACAAAACTCGTAAATGTTGAATACTTAGTGGTATAATTAAAACATAACATATAGAAAGAAATAGCCCTATGGAAAACAATCATAGTGAAGTTCAAAAAGATAAATTGACTATTGATAAAGTCCCAGTTCAAAACAATAACCTTACAGAAGCCCTAAGAGTTTTTCATGAGACACTTAATCATTCAAGGTTGATTGAGGTTCAAAATAGTATGCTACAAGCAAATAAAGCTGCTGAGGCTGCGTTATCCAGTTTTAATTTTTCTAAACAAATAGCTGAAACAACTAAACCGTTTCTAACAGAAATAAACTCAGCCACGTCTATTCTAAATAATCAAACATATCTTAAAATTCTATCTGATACAGAAGCAGCATTTAGTTCAATTCTTTTAAAAACTCAAATAGATAATATTGCACGAATACTTGAGCCTATTCATAATATTCTTGATAAATCTGCTCTTAATTTTACTGAAAGTTTAAAAGAATTTTTAAAGAAATACCATGAACCTTATTCTGAAACAGAAGCAGAAGCAATCACTTTAAATATTGAAAAACTTGCTGAAGAAGGTTGGGTAATCTACCATAGCTATAGTGATGACTATCGAACAATCTGCACTATAGATTTTGAAGTATTGATAAAGGAGTGGCAAACTCTATTAAAAGAAGATCTTGAAGATAAGGAGCTTATACAAGAGTTAAAAGATTCAACGTATTACTCAGAACCCCTGATAGATTCTATGATCGAAAGTTATAGAAGCCAAAATTATTACGCTGCTTATACGCTTGCTACTATAACTATTGATGGTGCATTAAACAGATTTTCAGAACAATTTTCAAATAAAAAAAGAATACCTGTGGGATACAGATCTGTCGACTTATTAAATAGTCAAATTGTTAATAAAACGTTTTCTGATATCAGTCTATTTCATTGGTTATTCAGATTTTTTGATGATACTGACAACTTTACACTAGAAGAACCTAATAGGAATATGATTAGTCATGGGCGGTGGGAACATCCACTCTTTGAAAAAGATTTTTTAAAGTTATTTAATGTGCTTTTGTGTATTCTAAACAACTTTGAGTTTTTTCAGGATAACCTGTTAGAAAAACAGTAAATTAGCACTATTAGTTAAATAAGGAAAGGTATTTGAAAATGAATATTGTTGTCAACACGGATTTTATTAATACTATAATCACTTCCATAATTACATCAGAGATCATTGGAGTGTTCATTTCAGAATATTATCAAAGAAAAACCTTAGTTAAAAAAATGAAAAGAGATTTTGTGATAGAACTCTTTGCGAATAGATATATATTAAAAGAAAGCTATTTGGGTGAGGGGAATGAATTAAATAGGACTCTCGGTAAAATACCGATTATTTTTTCTGATAACAAGGAAATAATTAACTGTTATGATAATTTTCTCTCTGTGATAAATGATAAAAATTTTTTAAGATTAATTAAATCTGTCTGTATGGATAAAAATGTGAATATTGATATTTCTAATTGGAATACTGAATATTGTAGTAGAGACGAAGTCTGTAGAAAAAAATCTACACTCCGTGGAATAGAAGATGCAAAAATAAAATGTGCAGAAGCTTTCTTTAAGCAACTTACCATTGATGGATATACGGTAACATTTCATACTCAGTTAAGCAGTAAAAACGTTAAACAGATTATCGAAGAAGTTTTAAAAGAGTAGTTAACAATAATAAATTCTTTGATTAAAGTTTTATTTTAAACCACTTTAATGGTCATTGAATGACTTTTTAAAGTGGTTTTTTGTTGTTAGAAAGACTTTGATTAAATCAGGATAATAAGCACTAAAAAATTTCCAGTTTTCACTTTGATAACGTACATTTTTAGCTATTTTTGTACAAAAAAATTTTTTAGTTATGATCTGTTTTGTTTGCAGGTCTAAGTCTTTTTATCACTTTAAAAAACTCCTACAACATCTTTCCGAAAAACTATAATTTTCTTGAAAAACAAATAAGTCTATGCTATACTACTTGTAGACTTATTTATGGAGAAAATACATGAAACGTGAGATTTTACTGGAACGAATCGACAAACTAAAACAAATCATGCCCTGGTATGTTCTTGAATATTACCAATCTAAGCTTGCTGTTCCTTACAGTTTTACAACCTTGTACGAATACCTCAAGGAATATGATCGATTTTTCAGCTGGGTTTTAGAGTCTGGTATCTCAAATGCCGATAAAATATCTGATATTTCTTTATCTGTCTTGGAAAATATGTCTAAGAAAGACATGGAATCCTTTATCCTTTACCTACGTGAACGTCCTTTACTGAATGCCAATACAACCAAGCAAGGCGTTTCCCAAACGACCATCAATCGGACCTTATCAGCTCTTTCCAGTCTTTACAAGTATCTGACCGAGGAAGTTGAAAACGATCAGGGAGAGCCTTATTTTTATCGTAATGTAATGAAGAAAGTTTCAACAAAGAAAAAGAAAGAAACGCTTGCTGCCAGAGCTGAAAACATCAAGCAAAAACTCTTTCTTGGTGATGAAACAGAAGGTTTTCTTACTTATATTGACCAAGAGTACCCACAACAGCTCTCAAATCGAGCTCTATCATCGTTTAATAAAAATAAGGAACGTGATTTGGCTATTATCGCCCTTCTCTTGGCATCTGGTGTCCGTTTATCTGAAGCTGTTAATCTGGATCTAAGAGATCTCAATCTCAAGATGATGGTTATTGATGTCACTCGAAAAGGTGGCAAACGTGACTCGGTCAATGTCGCTGCCTTTGCTAAGCCTTATCTAGAGAATTATCTAGTCATTCGAAATCAACGCTATAAGACTGAAAAGACGGATATTGCACTCTTTCTAACTCTCTATCGAGGTGTTCCCAATCGTATTGACGCATCCAGCGTTGAAAAAATGGTTGCTAAATACTCTGAAGACTTCAAAGTTCGTGTAACCCCCCACAAACTGCGCCATACCCTAGCAACTAGGCTCTATGATGCTACTAAATCGCAAGTTTTGGTCAGCCATCAGCTAGGACACGCCAGTACACAAGTCACTGACCTCTATACCCATATCATAAATGATGAACAAAAGAATGCCTTGGATAGTTTATAGATCGCATAAATTAAATTATGTAATAAATAAGAAAGGGATTCAATAAACTATTAATCTTATTTGATCATATCAAATACAATTGCTAACAGAGTAAACAGCTTTAAAGAATATGAAATAAAATTTATGTGGCCACTAGCTTGCCTTTCTTTGTAATATCCTGGATATGCAAATCACTTATAATTGGTATTCATCTCAAAATAAGAGGATTCCACAAAAATAAATCAAATTGAGCACTTATAAAAACATGATGCTGCCTGCGATGTCCAATATTTTAGCTGAAAATAAAATCCCTCTAAAAACTATCATGGACAGGGTTGGCCATTCTGATTCTGAGGTCACCAATTCCATCTATACCCACGTCACAAAGAACATGAAAGATGAAGCAATCAATGTACTGGACAAAGTGATGAAAAAGATTTTTTAAAAAGTTTTGCCCCTTTTTTGCCCCCTAAATACAAAAATAGCCCTTCGGATAAAATCCGAGGGGCTAGAAACGTTGTTAAATCAACGATTATTTTTTAAGGTTGTAGAATGATTTCAATCCACGGTATTCTGCAACTTCACCAAGTTGGTCTTCGATGCGAAGCAATTGGTTGTATTTAGCGATACGGTCTGTACGTGAAAGTGAACCAGTCTTGATTTGTCCTGCGTTAGTTGCAACTGCGATGTCAGCGATTGTTGAATCTTCAGTTTCACCTGAACGGTGTGATACAACGGCAGTGTAACCAGCTTCTTTAGCCATTTCGATAGCGTCGAATGTTTCAGTAAGAGTACCGATTTGGTTAACTTTGATAAGGATTGAGTTAGCAGCACCTTCTTCGATACCTTTTTCAAGGTAAGAAGTGTTTGTTACGAAGAAGTCGTCACCAACCAATTGAACTTTACCACCAAGACGTTCAGTAAGAGCTTTCCAACCGTCCCAGTCATTTTCATCCATACCATCTTCGATAGTGATGATTGGGTATTTGTTTACCAATTCTTCAAGGTAGTCGATTTGTTCTGCAGCAGTACGCACAGCTGCTCCTTCACCTTCGAATTTAGTGTAGTCGTAAACTTTACGTTCTTTATCGTAGAATTCTGATGAAGCACAGTCAAATCCGATAAATACGTCTTTACCAGGAACATATCCAGCAGCTTCGATCGCAGCAAGGATAGTTTCAACACCGTCTTCAGTTCCTTCGAAACGAGGAGCGAATCCACCTTCGTCACCTACGGCTGTTTCCAAACCACGAGATTTAAGGATTTTCTTAAGTGCGTGGAAGATTTCAGCACCCCAACGAAGAGCTTCTTTGAATGTTGGCGCACCAGCAGGTACGATCATGAATTCTTGGAAAGCGATTGGAGCGTCAGAGTGAGAACCACCGTTGATGATGTTCATCATTGGAGTTGGAAGAACTTTAGTGTTGAATCCGCCAAGGTAGCTGTAAAGTGGGATTTCAAGGTAGTCAGCAGCAGCACGAGCTACAGCGATAGACACACCAAGGATTGCGTTTGCACCCAATTTACCTTTGTTAGGAGTACCGTCAAGAGCGATCATAGCACGGTCGATAGCTTGTTGATCACGTACATCGTAGCCAATGATAGCTTCAGCAATGATGTTGTTTACGTTGTCAACAGCTTTTTGTGTACCAAGACCACCGTAACGAGATTTGTCACCGTCGCGAAGTTCAACTGCTTCGTGTTCACCAGTAGAAGCTCCTGATGGAACCATACCACGTCCGAAAGCACCTGATTCAGTATAAACTTCTACTTCAAGTGTTGGGTTACCGCGTGAGTCTAGGACTTCGCGAGCGTAAACATCAGTAATAATTGACATTTTTTACTCTCCTTATGAGTTAAATTTTTTACACCTCTATAATACCTTAAAACCCCTCCTTTTTCAAGAAAAAACGTTATCTTTGTGCAAATTTTCCTTAACTTTATAAAGTAATCGCTTTCTTTTGTCTGTTTTATTCTAACTTTTATGATATACTGTTTTCATGACAGATTTATCAAAACAATTACTTGAAAAAGCTCATGGTGGGCCAAAATTAAATCCGGATGAGCAAAGACGCTATCTTGGTACTTTTGAGGAAAGAGTTCTTGGATATGCAGATATTGATACAGCAAATAGCCCTCAGTTAGAAAAAGGTTTTTTATCTATTTTAGAAAAACTTCAGGAAAAAGCAGAACCACTATTTGTGAAGATTTCACCAACTATCGAATTTGACAAGCAAGTTTTCTACTTAAAAGAAGCTAAAGAAACTGATAGTCAAGCTACCATTGTATCTGAAGAGCATACTTCTTCTCCTTTTGGCCTGATTATCCACACCAATGCACCAGTTCAAGTAGAAGAAAAGAACCTTCGACTTGCTTTTGCAAAACTTTGGGAAGTTAAAAAGGAAGAACCATCCAAAATATCCTTATGGAAAAAATGGTTTGGCTAAATCTTGCGCATATTTAATAAGTGCCCGATATTGACAGCTGTGCGCTCCAGATAGAGACTGGCATTTTTCAAACTATCTTCTAGAGGTTCACTTTTCTCCAAAATTGAAAAAGCCGCTTGGATATTCTCAAATGGTAGGGAAGGTAAATCTTCAGCAAGACTACCACAAATAGCAATGACAGGAACTCCGACAGGGGTTCTTTTTGCAACACCAATAGGCGCTTTACCTGCTAGGCTTTGACGATCTAGCCTTCCTTCTCCTACAACAACCAAGTCAGCATGTAAAACTTTCTTATCAAAGTTGATTAAGTTCAAGCAGGTATCAATTCCAGACACGATATTTGCCTGAGCAAAGGCATACAAACCGCCAGCAAGGCATCCACCAGCTCCTGCTCCTTTAATTTGCAATGTTGCAGGGGAGACTTTTTCATAAAAATCTCGGATCGCTTGATCTACGGCCTCAAACATAGTAGGATCTAGGCCTTTTTGCTTGCCAAACGTGTAGGTCGCACCTTGATATCCACATAAGGGACTGACGACATCTGCTAAAATACGAATTTGCACATCTTCAGGAATTTCATAGCTATTTTCTGTTGAAACAGAAGCTAATTTTAGTAAGGATTGACCGCAAGCAGGCAAGACATTTCCATCCCTATCATAAAATCGATAACCTAAACCAGCAGCGATCCCAATTCCTCCGTCATTACTGGCCGTGCCACCAACTCCTATATAGATTTCTTTAATCCCTTGAGCAATGAGATGACGAATCAACTCTCCAATACCACAAGTTTGGATTTGAAGTGGATTTCGTTTCTCTAGCGGAATTTTTCCAAGGCCAACCAAGTCGGCAACTTCAAATAGTGCCAGTTGACTTTTTTGAAAATAGCGCATGGATTCTTTTTGTCCAAAAGGTCCTGTCACTTGGATCCATTTTTCTTCTAGGTCAAGAGAATGTCGAATGGCATCTACAGTACCTTCGCCACCATCACCAACAGGGCAGAGGAGACATTCTACATCTGCTATCGATTGTTGGAAGCCTCTTTTAATAACTTCAGCTACCTCTTCAGCGGTCAAGCTTTCCTTAAATGAATCTGGTGCAATTACAATCTTCATATTTTTCCCTCATTCTAAACAGTCGATCAAAGGAAGAACTTCTAAAAAATCCCTCTTGTCAACATGATTCGGTATTTCTTTTTTGAGCACTTCTTTGGCACAAAAGGCGATTCCTAGCCCCGCCGACTTCAACATTAATAAGTCATTGGCCCCATCACCGATTGCAATCGTTCTTTCTTTAGAAAGTTTTAGTTCCTCTGTCCATTTTTCCAGAGTTGCTTTTTTGACTTCGGGATTAATAATTTGTCCAACTAACTTTCCTGTTAGAAAACCGTCTTTGACTTCAAGTTGGTTTGCAGAGAAATAGGCAATGTCGAGGGATTTTGCTAATCTCTCAACTATTGGAGTAACTCCACCGGACACCAGACCAACTAGGATTCCATTCTTTTGGAGAATGGAAATGAATTCCTGGGCATTTGACGTTAGATGAATAGTGTTGAAGACTTTATCAAAAACCGAAACAGGAAGACCTTCCAACAAGGACACTCTTTTTCGTAAACTGCTTTCAAAGTCCAACTCTCCTTGCATTGCCCGACTTGTAATCAGCGAAATTTCCTCCTCACGACCTACCTCTCTTCCCAAAAGATCAATCACTTCTTCTAGGATTAAGGTTCCATCTACATCCATAACACACAAGCCTTTTACTTGAGACATCAGTTCTCCTCTCTAAACAGCCTAAAAATCGTATGAAGTCATCATACGATTTTATCTATTAATTAACTAAACTATGGTACAAGTCAAGATATGACTTGCAAGCTGTATCCCATGAGAAATCACACTCCATAGCTTGTTTTTGTAGATTTCTCCAAACATCAGGATGGTTTCTATACAAGTCCAAAGCTGTTTGGAAAGTCCAATTTAACCAGTAAGGAGATAGATTGTCAAAGCTAAAGCCAGTACCGCTTCCCTCGATTGGATTGAAAGCGCGAACGGTATCTCGCAAGCCTCCAACTTCATGGACCAATGGCAAGGTTCCATAACGCATAGCCATCATTTGAGACAAGCCACACGGTTCAAAACGACTTGGCATGAGGAAGAGGTCACAAGCAGCGTAGATTTCTTGAGCTAGTTTGACATCAAAAGTGATATTTGCTGATAGCTTGTCTGGGTAAATCTGAGCAAACCACGAGAAAGCCCCTTCAAAGGCTGGATCACCAGTTCCCAAAAGAACAATCTGAACATCATTTTGCAAGATATGGTGAAGACTTTCGACCACCACATCAAAACCTTTTTGACGTGTCAAACGAGAAACAATTCCCACCAGTGGAACGTCAGCTCTAACTGGCAAGCCAACTCTTTCTTGCAATTTTGCCTTGTTTTGGGCTTTCCCAGACAAATCTTCCTGATTAAAATGATAGTCTAAAAGAGCATCCGTCTGAGGATTATAAAGGTCAGCATCAATCCCGTTCACGATACCAGACACCTTGCCAGACTCCATTCGAAGAATTTGATCCAAGTTACATCCGAACTGACTGGTCATAATTTCATGAGCATAACTAGGCGAAACTGTTGAAACACGGTCTGCATAAAGAATTCCAGCCTTCATCCAGTTCAGACAGTTGTTCCAGCGAAGGGTGCCATCAGCGTAACGTTCAAAGCCAACTCCAAACAAATCCCATAACATTCCTTCTGAAAATTGTCCTTGGAATTCCAAATTATGAATGGTTAAAACAGTTTTTATTCCTTGATAGGCTTGAATCCAACGGTATTTTTCCTTTAACAAGAACGGTATCATGGCTGTATGGTAGTCATGAACATGGAGAAGGTCAGGAATAAAGTTAATTCTTTCCATAGCCTCAATGGCAGCCAGTTGGAAAAAGGCAAAGCGTTCTCCGTCATCAAAATCACCGTAAACATGACCGCGGAAGAAATAATATTGGTTGTCAATAAAGTAGAAGGTCACACCATTTAGTACTGTTTTCTTAATCCCACAGTACTGTCTGCGCCAACCAACACTCACCTCAAAATGAAGAACATCTTCAATCTGATTTCCAAATTTAGCCTCTACCATGTCATAGTAGGGTAAAATCACTGCAACTTCATGTCCCGCTTTTACCAGTGATTTGGGAAGAGCGCCAATGACGTCTCCCAAACCACCTGTTTTTGAAAAGGGTGCACCCTCTGCTGCTACAAATAAAATTTTCATGAATGAATATCCTCTGTTACTTTAGCACCTTTCTTAACGACGACTGGATGTTCTGCAGTTCCACGGATCACAACTCCATCCGCAACTTCAACACCCTTGTCCAAGATAGCATATTCTACCTGAGCACCTTCTCCAATAACAACACGAGGGAATAAGATGCTATCTTTAACCAAGCTATCCTTATGGACATGAATATTACGTGATAAAACAGAATTAGCCACTTGACCTTCAATGATACTACCAGAAGCAAACTGAGAAGTGCTTACCTTAGATGTATTAGCATAATAAGTTGGCTCTTCGTTTTTGACCTTTGTATAAATCTTTTGATTTGGTGAGAAGAGAGAGTAGAATTTTTGTGATTCAAGCATATCTTTGTTAGCTTGGTAATAAGACTCTACAGAGTGAATATTTGCCAGATAACCTGTGTACTCGTAGGCGAAAGCTCCCTCTTTTGCAGCCAAATCCCGTAAAACATAACGCAACTTCTCTGGATGTTCTTTTTTAGCTTCTTCTTCCAAGCGTTCTATCAACCAAGGTGTATCAACGACAAAGATATCTGTAGACATGTTATAGATTTGATCTGGTAACTTGCTATCAAAGAGTTTATGAGAACGAACATGGTCTGTTTCATCCACTTCCAAGATTGCGTTTACTTCTGAAATGTCTTTCTTAGCTAGCTTTTTATAAACTACAGTGATAGGTCCCTTTGTTGTACTATGTAGATGGAAAACTTGGTTCAAATCAATGTTAATCAAGACATCGCAGTTGAGGGCAACCGTTTGGTTTGAGCCAGAGCGTTTTAAATAGGTGAGCAGCTGTTGGTAGTATTCTTTTCCAACTGTACTACTTTCCACACGGGTATTGTAAA
>CAURES010000002.1:0-41031 GCA_963523725.1 uncultured Streptococcus sp. | reverse complement strand
ATAAGGGGCGTACGAGGGATACGGATTGGTTGTCTATGATTGATAAGGACTGGCCCAAAGTCAAATCTCGTTTGGAAACATGGTTGGCTCCTGAAAACTTTGATAAAAATGGACAGCAGTACAAGAGCTTGAGAGAACTCTAAGAGGAGTTGAGATGATTACTATTAAAAAGCAAGAAATTGTCAAGCTCGAGGATGTTTTGCATCTTTATCAAGCTGTCGGTTGGACAAATTATACCCATCAATCCGAGATGCTGGAGCAGGCCTTATCTCATTCATTAGTGATTTATGTGGCGCTTGATGGCGATGCTGTAGTGGGCTTGATTCGTTTGATTGGAGATGGTTTTTCATCAATTTTTGTCCAGGATTTGATTGTTTTGCCTAGCTATCAGCGCCAAGGAATTGGTAGCTCCTTGATGAAAGAGGCTTTAGAGGATTACAAAGATGCCTATCAAGTCCAGCTGGTGATAGAACAGACAGAAAAAAACGTGGGATTTTATCGTTCTTTGGGCTTTGAAATCTTATCCACCTATAATTGTATAGGGATGACTTGGGAGAATCGAGAAAAATAACAAAACTTGTTTTTTCTTAAGCAAAATTTAAGACTGGTCTAGTATTATATAACCATTAAATAAAGACCTCCTAACTTTATTTAATGAAATCCTAAAACTTTTTTCATCATAATCTCCTAATGAAGTCACCCAATCAGGTGGCTTTTTTGTGTAGTGAGGTGATGGTGATAGAATTTTTTTGTAATACTCTTTGAAAATCAAATTCAAACCACGTCAACGTCACCTTGCCGTACTCAAGTACAGCCTGCGGCTAGTTTCCTAGTTTGTTCTTTGATTTTCATTGAGTATAAAATAGTAAAATTTGAGAAAAGTTAAGCTAGTTTTAAGCTTTGTCTTGTATCATATAGTTATTAAATAAAGACCTCCTAACTTTATTTAATAAAATCCTAAACTTTTCTTTTTCATAATAATCTCCCTTAACTCCACCCAATCAGGTGGAGTTTTTTGGCTCTATTTCAGGCTTTTGGGGACTATTCTAAAAATCATTTTTCGATATTTTTCGGATTTTGGTCGGGGAATTGGCGGGGACCTTTTTAGCGAATATGACTAAGAAATAGGTTTGCTATTACTTCAGCTACTTCAACCTCGCTTTGAATGTAAGTGACTGTTAATTGAAGGACTGGAACTACTGTAATAATGATTTTGCTTGTCTAGTAGTGGCGTATTAAATGAGAAGTGACATATAAGATTGTCTCTTCGTTTACTAAATCAAAATTTCTATGAAATTGATAGAATCCCTAATTTTCTCTTAAACTTGAAAGTCTTGTTGTAAAGCGGTTAAAGCTTGAGAAGCTGAGGATGTAAAGTTTTGACAAATTTTGTGAACTGTGGGATAATGGAGAGGAATTAAGGATTAGTTCTATATCATGGACTAGAAAAGACCCCAAGCTAACTTCCACATTAAGCTTGGGGTCTTTTTTGACACTATTTGTTCTTGTTTAGCCATTTATCGACTAAGCGAAGAACAACACCGACCACAATTGGTCCGATGATAGTTTTAAGGATTAGTTCCATCATGGGCTAATTCACCTCCTTTCGTAGGCGGTGTAGTAGTGCCGTAGAATATTGTACCACATAAGTGCTAAACTCGGGAGTCACCCAATCTGGTGGAGTTTTTTGGCTCTATTTCAGGCTTTTCGGGAGTTTTCTAAACATCATTTTCCGATAGCTTTCGCTTAATCTTGAACGTCTTGTAGTACAGAGGTTCAAGAGGATATAAACCTTTGACAAATTTTGTGAACTATGGGATAATAAAAGGGAATTAAGTATTGTGTCTATATCATAGGCTAGAAAAGACCCCAAGCTCACGTCCAAATAAGCTTGGGGTCTTTTTGACACTATTTGTCCTTGTTTAGCCATTTATCGACTAAGCGAAGAACGACACCGACCACAATTGGTCCGATGATAGTTTTAAGTATTGTATCCATCATGGGCTAATTCACCTCCTTTCGTAGGCGGTGTAGCAGTGCCGAACAATATTATACCATAAAAGAGAAATTGGACAAAAACTCAATTTCAGGAGAAAATGAAGTAAATCTTTCCACAATAAAACGCATAGTATCAAGGTTTTTCAACACCTGATATTATACGTTTTTTGATTTTAAAGACTTTTTTCTCAGACTCATGCTTGGTTTTGTCAGTTTTCTTACCTTCTCTTTACAGAAACTGAATTTTACACGGCAGATTTGTCACAAAATGGATTATTTGATTTTACGACTTTGTTTATCATCTTTAATTTAGTTTTACTTGCTTTAGCATGCTGGGCAGGATACAAGTGGAAGAGGGGATATTAACAAAAGTGGAGAAAACGACATTAGTTTCTCTCCACTTTTACGTTTATAGCTAATTGGTAATTATAACTTATTACGATTGAAGTCACCTATCCTTATCTTTCAAAAAATGATCAATCTTAGCCATCATGAGCTTGTGCTCGTATATTTTACAGATATCACGCGCCTGTAAATAATAGTCAAGAATTTCATCGTGCTTTAAAAAATCTTTTCCGGCATTTGCAACGATAGTTAAAAGAGGCGCCAGCTGATAGCTGGTCTCTTTTTGTTTACAAAAGTCAATGGTTTCCAAGGCTTCCTGGACGGCTTCTAATTCCTTCCCTTTAGAGTGTAAATAATAGGCGAAGTTATGTTTAACTCGAATATAACCAAATAAATACTCTTGGTGGTTTAAATCTTTTTCCTGATACAAACTGATAAGAAGTGAGTTATTTTCTTCGTATTCTGCATCACGCCCTACAGAAAAATAAAAATTAGATAAAGTATTGAGAAGTTTAAGATATACAGATGAGCTGACCGAAAGCTTTGGCAAAGCGTTTTCTAGACTGGCGATAGCTTCATCTTTGGAACTATGTAAGTAGAAAAGGATAATCGCTTGAATCCATAGAAGATAAAATTCATCCTCAGTAGACATATACTGATACTTTTCTTTTTCTAAGTTTAAGAGGTATTCTAAATCCTCGTAATTACGATCTTCAAGTAATTTTTCTGCTAATTTCTTAAACGGTGTTATATTGGAAGTTATTTCAATCTGTTCATCGAAAAAATAATCTAAGGGAACTTGAAGCCGATTTGCAAGTTTATAGAGTAAATCAGCAGCAGGCATATAGTTGCCACGTTCTATTTTGCTGATTTGGCTTTGCTCACAAATTCCTTCGGAAAGTGTTTTTTGTGAGAATCCTTTTTCTTTTCTCTTGGATTTTAGTTTATCAGATAATATGCTCATCTTTAAACCTTCTTTAAATAAATTTACGATTAATTATATACTTTTAATCTCTATTTTTCAACTTTTCAACATAAAATAGTCTCAAAAGAATAAATTGAAAAAAAACTGAAAAAAAGAATACTTTTTATTGACAAAGAATATTTAAAGTAGTACACTTACAAGTGTAAAGATAAAAAAAGGTGATTAATATGAGTATTTTAGCAAAGTTTCGTAAAATCATTTTTAGATTATCTTTTTTCAGAATTGTTTGTAAGCGGTTGCGTTTAAAAACTGTAAATCAATCACAATATATTTGGGGTTCGAGAGTTATACAATAAGCTGCAACAACTAGTGGAGTTGATCTTGAGCTGGCGGATTGATTTATTAAACTTTTTGTGAAGTAACATTTATAAAATGGATCGTGCCACAGATTGAAGGACTTAAAGGGGGATTGTAAGTTTGCTATACCCTATTACCCTCTCCTATAAGTAGTTATACAGGAACTACTCTATTATGTCTTTTGATGTGGGTGTATAGATGTTAGGAGGAGAATAAAATGAGAAATCCAGTAATACAGACATCTAATTTATCAAAATCCTATGATGGGAAAATTGTCTTAGATAAGATAGACTTTACGCTAAAACAGGGAGAAATCTATGGCTTACTAGGAAGAAATGGCGCTGGAAAGACTACCTTTATCAAAGCTATTTTAGGTTTAACAGCGATGGATAGTGGTGAAGTGAAGATTCTATCTGAAAAACTGTCAGGGGACTTTTCTAAGGACTTGCTATCTCAAATCGGTGTGGTATTGGACAGTGCTTCTTTTTATCCTAATTTAACGGGACCTGAAAATCTTTCTATTTTTGCGAGATTGAGAGGAGTTTCGCTAAAACAAGTAGAACAAGCTTTACAAGTAGTAGGATTAGATGGAGAAAATAAAAAACTATTCAAACAGTATTCTCTAGGAATGAAGCAACGGTTGGCAATTGCTAACGCTATTATGCACCAGCCGAAAATTCTGATATTAGATGAACCAACAAATGGTTTAGATCCTATTGGTATCCTTGAAATGCGCCGTTATCTAAAGGAACTCAGTACCAATCATGGCATTTCAATTTTAATATCCAGTCACATTATTTCAGAACTTGAAAAGCTTGTAGATAGAGTTGGGATACTGCATGATGCCCACCTTATGGCTGAAAAGACTATGCAGGAATTAATAGATGGTGCAGATAAAAGGAAAATCCACCTAATTGTTTCGGATGCTCCTCAAGCTAAGGAAGTGCTTTGCAGGATAAATCTGCAAGAACAGATTAGTATTCTTTCGGATATAGAACTTGAACTTCAGGGAGAATCACCTACTTTTGATATTGCGGTCGTATCTAACTCCTTAAAAGACAACGGAATAGTTCTAAAAGAGTATTCTTATAAAAACAATGAAAGTTTAGAGGATTACTTTAAGCGGATAACAGGAGGTGAGGGAATTGCTTGATTTAGTGAAGATTGAATTTCTCAAACAAAGGCATCAAAAACTGAATTTTGTCGTATATGGTGTTGTTTCCCTCTACCTAGCTCTCATCTGTTATTATGTAAATGATGCGAGAGGCTTGTTTGACTCCTTTCCCTTTGTCTATAAATTTTCTTTGTCTTATTTAAACTTTTTGATTCTCCCTTTGTATTGTGTTTCCTATACAATACAGGCATTTGGTGTAGAATATCGCTATCGCATCATGAACAACTTGAAACTCGCTTCAGCAAATCTAATGAAGACATTCTGGGCTAAGATTTTGTATATAGAAATCAACGCTCTGTGTATCATGTTATTCACCTATATTTCGGTTTCCTTATTCGCACTACTATCCCGCTTTTCTTCGACAGTCAGTTTGTCTTTATTATTAAGATTCTTCTATCTTTGTATGAGTAGTGGTATCTTAATTCCCATGGGAGTATTTCCTTTAGTTGCTTTGGTCATGATAAAAGTCAGAGGCAAGGAGATAGTTGGGAATTTGATCGGTGTCATGTATGTTTTAGTGTCATTTTTTTTAGCAAGGACGAGTCCAAATATCAGTCCAGTAACAAGTGCTAACAGTTTAATCTGGGAAGGAAACAGAGAAGGAGTGGTGCTTCAACAGCCAGCTATCTTATCGATTGTTGTACTAGGTTTATCTTTACTTGTTTTGTCTTTCTTGTCCATTAAATCTTGGTTAAGAAAGGTGGATGAATAAATGTTGATGCTAGAATTGACTAAACTAAGAAGGCGAAAGATACTGTATATGATTCCCTTTGTAGCCATCCTGCTCTTTTTGTTGGAGTTTATGATTGGTCATCAGGTTTATCAAGGGCATTCGTACGGTAGTGTGAATGGTTGGTATGTAGAAAATGGTTTCTTCTTTTTGAACTACTATTTTCTCCTCCCTTTTGCGAGCATGATTTTAGTGGATTTGATAAGAATAGAACAAGTGTCTAAAACGATTTCAAATCTCAGACTGATTCCTGTCGATTTGAAACATTTACTCCAAGCGAAGTTTATGCTTGCTTTGTTGATTAATCTACTAGTCAGTGAATTCACTTTTTTGTCTATGCTGGTCCTAGAGCTAATGGATGGTGACTTTGCTTTCTCTAGTCTTGCAATGTTATCTTGGGGACTTGTTTATGGAGCAATTGCTTTTGCTTATACACTGTCTGCTGGTATTATTGTCCTCTTCTTAGGAAAATATCGGAAGGAACTTATCCTTGCCCTACCACTTGCCTTTTTATTGTCATTTGCAGGTTTGTTTACTTTAACAACGGTTGTTGGGCGGTATTATCTGGCAAATTTACTACTAATCATCATGGAGGAATTCACGGTTTTAACAGTTTCTGTATATGCCATTTGGTTGGTTACCTTGGTGGCATGTCTCCTTTATTTGTTGGCAGATAAACGCATGATGAACATTATTTTTGCTTATAAATGACAAGCTGAGTAGATGAGAATATAAACCTTTGACAAAATTTGTGAACTATGGGATAATAAAAAGGAATTGAGTACTAGTTCTATATCATGGGCTAGAAAAAACCCCAAGCTCACGACCAAATAAGCTTGGGGTCTTTTTTGACACTATTTGTCCTTGTTTAGCCATTTATCGACTAAGCGAAGAACGACACCGACCACAATTGGTCCGATGATAGTTTTGAGTACTAATTCCATCATGGGCTATCTCACCTCCTTTCGTAGGCGGTGTAGAAGTGCCGTAGAATATTATACCACATAAGTGCTAAACTCGGGAGTCACCCAATCGGGTGGCTTTTTTGTTTGTGGCTTGGTTTTTTGATATAATAGAGCCATGAGTAGAATTTTAGATAATGAGATAATGGGGGATGAGGAGTTAGTAGAACGCACGCTCCGTCCTCAGTACTTACGTGAATATATTGGGCAGGATAAGGTCAAGGACCAGCTCCAAATCTTTATTGAAGCTGCCAAAATGCGGGATGAGGCGCTGGATCATGTGCTCTTATTTGGCCCTCCAGGTTTGGGAAAAACGACCATGGCTTTTGTAATTGCCAATGAACTGGGAGTAAATCTTAAGCAGACTTCGGGTCCAGTCATTGAAAAAGCCGGAGATCTGGTAGCGATTTTGAATGACTTAGAGCCTGGGGATGTCCTTTTTATTGATGAGATTCATCGCTTGCCCATGTCGGTGGAAGAGGTGCTTTATAGTGCCATGGAGGACTTCTACATTGATATCATGATTGGGGCTGGTGAAGGCAGTCGCAGTGTTCATTTGGAGTTGCCACCTTTTACCTTGATTGGTGCGACGACTCGGGCTGGTATGCTCTCAAATCCGCTACGGGCACGTTTTGGGATTACAGGTCATATGGAGTATTATGCCCATGCTGACTTGACAGAAATTGTTGAGCGGACGGCAGATATTTTTGAGATGGAAATTACTCATGAGGCAGCATCCGAGCTGGCCTTGCGTAGTCGTGGAACCCCTCGTATTGCCAATCGTCTCCTCAAGCGCGTGCGCGATTTTGCCCAGATTATGGGGAATGGGGTTATCGATGATGTTATTACCGATAAGGCTTTGACCATGCTGGATGTTGACCATGAAGGCTTGGACTATGTGGACCAGAAAATCCTTCGGACCATGATTGAGATGTATGGTGGTGGTCCTGTTGGTCTAGGAACTCTTTCTGTTAATATTGCCGAGGAGCGTGAGACTGTCGAAGACATGTATGAGCCTTACTTGATTCAAAAAGGTTTTATCATGCGGACGCGGTCTGGACGGGTGGCGACTGCTAAGGCATATGAGCATTTGGGGTATGAGTACAATGAAACATAAGCAAGAAATTCTAGAAGCTTTTAGAAAAAATCCAGATATGATGGCTATTCTGACTGTCATCCGAAACTTGGAGTTGAAAGATTCCTGGTTGGCAGCAGGTTCTGTCAGAAATTTTATCTGGAATCTCTTGTCAGATAAATCACCTTTTGACTGTGAAACAGATGTAGATGTAATTTTCTTTGATCCAGATATTTCTTATGAGGAAACCTTGTTCCTAGAGAAAAAGCTGAGAGAGAACTTTCCTCAGTACCAGTGGGAATTGAAAAATCAGGTCTATATGCACCAGCACAGCCCTCATACTGCTCCCTATAGCAGCTCTTGTGATGCTATGAGTAAGTATCCAGAACGGTGTACGGCAGTTGGGCTCCGGTTGAATGAAGACTCTGCTTTAGAATTCTTTACTCCTCATGGACTAGAGGATATTTTGAATTTTCAAGTTCGTCCAACTCCTCATTTTTTAGAGAATGAAGACCGAATGGAACTCTATCAAACACGTTTATCCAAGAAAAATTGGCAGGAGAAATGGAAAAATTTGATTTTTAAAAATACTTAAGGAAACTTTAAGCTAGGAAGTGTATACTAAGTCCATAAGTTAAGAAGACCTTAACTTAAACTCCTAAAACTTTTTCATAATAATCTCCCTATAAAAATAGAGTCGCCCAATCAGGCGGCTTATTTTTTTGAAAAATGGGCTTAGTGCCTGAGAATAAATAGCTTAGTGATAGAAGAAAATGGGGAAATATGGTATAATGAAACGATAGATTTTTGAATAGGAATAAGATCATGTTTGGATTTTTTAAGAAAGATAAGGCTGTGGAAGTAGAGGTTCCGACACAGGTTCCTGCTCATATCGGCATCATCATGGATGGTAATGGCCGTTGGGCTAAAAAACGTATGCAACCGCGAGTCTTCGGACACAAGGCGGGCATGGAAGCATTGCAAACTGTGACCAAGGCAGCCAACAAACTAGGCGTTAAGGTTATTACAGTCTATGCTTTTTCTACAGAAAATTGGACCCGTCCAGATCAGGAAGTCAAGTTTATCATGAACTTGCCAGTAGAGTTTTATGATAATTATGTCCCGGAATTGCATGCGAATAATGTTAAGATTCAAATGATTGGGGAAACGGAGCGCCTGCCTAAGCAAACCTTTGAAGCTCTGACTAAAGCTGAGGAATTGACTAAGAACAACACAGGTTTGATTCTGAATTTTGCCCTCAACTATGGTGGACGTGCTGAGATTACACAGGCTCTTAAGTTGATTTCTCAGGATGTTTTAGATGCCAAAATCATCCCAGACGACATCACAGAGGAATTGATTGGCAACTATCTCTTTACCCAGCATTTACCTAAGAACTTACGAGATCCGGACTTGATTATCCGGACTAGTGGAGAATTGCGTTTGAGTAATTTTCTTCCATGGCAGGGGGCCTATAGTGAGCTCTATTTTACGGACACCTTGTGGCCTGATTTTGATGAGGTAGCCTTGCAGGAAGCTATTCTTGCCTACAATCGTCGTCATCGCCGATTTGGAGGAGTTTAGGAGGAGATATGACAAAGGATTTACAAAAAAGAACCTTGTTCGCAGGGATTGCCCTGGCTATTTTCCTACCAATTTTAATGATTGGGGGCCTTTTGCTTCAGATCGCCATCGGAATCATAGCCATGCTAGCCATGCATGAACTTTTGAAGATGAGAGGTTTAGAGACCATGACTATGGAGGGGCTCTTGACCCTCTTTGCAACCTTTGCCTTGACCATTCCCTTGGAGAATTACCTGACTTTTTTACCAGTTGATGGGAATGTGGTTGCTTATAGTGTGTTGATTTCAATTATGTTAGGAACAACTGTTTTTAGCAAGTCCTATACGATTGAGGATGCTGTTTTCCCTCTTGCTATGAGTTTTTATGTGGGCTTTGGTTTTAATGCTCTCTTAGATGCTAGAATTGCAGGTTTAGATAAGGCACTATTAGCCTTGTGTATTGTTTGGGCAACAGATAGTTGTGCTTATCTTGTAGGGATGAGATACGGTAAACGAAAATTAGCGCCAAGGGTATCACCCAATAAAACCTTTGAGGGATCTTTTGGTGGTATTTTAGGAGCTATCTTGATAACAATTGTCTTTATGATTTTTGATAGGACAGTTGCTCTTCCGTATGGAATTTACAAGATGTCAGTCTTTGCTATTTTCTTCAGCATTGCTGGACAATTTGGTGACTTACTAGAAAGTTCGATCAAGCGTCACTTTGGTGTTAAGGATTCTGGGAAATTTATCCCTGGACATGGTGGTGTTTTGGATCGTTTCGATAGTATGTTGCTTGTATTTCCAATTATGCACTTGTTTGGACTCTTTTAATCAAAAGACGGAGGAAATACTATGCTCGGAATTTTAACCTTTATTCTGGTTTTTGGGATTATTGTAGTGGTGCACGAGTTCGGACACTTCTACTTTGCCAAGAAATCAGGGATTCTAGTGCGTGAATTTGCCATTGGCATGGGACCCAAGATCTTTGCTCATATTGGCAAGGATGGAACGGCCTATACCATTCGAATCTTGCCTCTGGGTGGCTATGTTCGTATGGCTGGTTGGGGTGATGATACAACTGAAATCAAGACAGGAACTCCTGTCAGTTTGACCCTTACTGATGATGGTAAGGTTAAACGCATCAATCTCTCAGGTAAAAAATTGGATCAAACAGCTCTTCCTATGCAGGTGACCCAGTTTGACTTTGAAGACAAGCTCTTTATCAAAGGATTGGTTCTGGAAGAAGAAAAAACATTTGCAGTGGATCACGATGCAACGGTTGTGGAAGCAGATGGTACTGAGGTTCGGATTGCACCTTTAGATGTTCAATATCAAAATGCGACTATCTGGGGGAAACTCATTACCAATTTTGCAGGTCCCATGAACAACTTTATCTTAGGTGTCGTTGTTTTCTGGATTTTAATCTTTATGCAGGGTGGTGTCAGAGATGTCGATACCAACCAGTTCCATATTATGCCTCAAGGGGCTTTGGCTAAGGTAGGAGTACCAGAAACGGCTCAGATTACCAAGATTGGCTCACATGAGATTAGCAACTGGGAAAGTTTGATTCAGGCTGTGGAAACAGAAACCAAAGATAAGACGGCCCCGACCTTGGATGTGACTATTTCTGAAAATGGGAGTGACAAACAAGTCACTGTTACTCCGGAAGAAAGTCAAGGCCGTTACCTTCTAGGTGTTCAACCGGGGATTAAGTCAGATTTTCTATCCATGTTTGTAGGTGGTTTTACAACTGCTGCTGATTCGGCCCTACGAATTCTATCAGCTCTGAAAAATCTGATTTTCCAACCGGATTTGAACAAGCTAGGTGGACCTGTTGCCATCTTTAAGGCAAGTAGTGATGCTGCTAAAAATGGAATTGAGAATGTCTTGTACTTCTTGGCAATGATTTCCATCAATATTGGGATTTTTAATCTTATTCCGATTCCAGCCTTGGATGGTGGTAAGATTGTGCTCAATATCCTAGAAGCCATCCGCCGCAAACCATTGAAACAAGAAATTGAAACCTATGTCACCTTGGCCGGAGTGGTCATCATGGTTGTCTTGATGATTGCTGTGACCTGGAATGACATCATGCGACTCTTTTTTAGATAATCGAGGAATATTATGAAACAAAGTAAAATGCCTATCCCAACGCTTCGCGAAATGCCAAGCGATGCTCAAGTTATCAGCCATGCTCTTATGTTGCGAGCTGGTTATGTTCGTCAAGTCTCAGCAGGTGTTTATTCTTATCTACCACTTGCTAATCGTGTGATTGAAAAAGCTAAAAATATCATGCGCCAAGAATTCGACAAGATTGGTGCCGTTGAGATGTTGGCTCCTGCCCTTCTCAGTGCAGAATTGTGGCGCGAATCAGGTCGTTACGAAACTTATGGTGAAGACCTTTACAAACTAAAAAACCGTGAAAAATCAGACTTTATCCTAGGTCCAACTCACGAAGAAACCTTTACAGCTATTGTCCGTGATTCTGTTAAGTCTTACAAGCAATTGCCACTTAACCTTTACCAAATCCAGCCTAAGTATCGTGATGAAAAACGCCCACGTAATGGACTTCTCCGTACACGTGAGTTTATCATGAAGGATGCTTACAGTTTCCACGCTAACTATGATAGCTTGGACAGTGTTTATGATGAGTACAAGGCTGCTTATGAGCGTATTTTTACTCGTAGTGGCTTAGACTTCAAGGCTATCATTGGTGACGGTGGAGCCATGGGTGGTAAGGACAGCCAAGAATTTATGGCCATTACACCTGCTCGTACAGACCTTGACCGCTGGGTTGTTTTGGACAAGTCAGTTGCCTCATTTGACGAAATTCCTGCAGAAGTGCAAGAAGAAATCAAGGCAGAATTGCTCAAATGGATGGTTTCTGGTGAAGATACCATTGCTTACTCAAGTGAATCTAGCTATGCGGCTAACTTGGAAATGGCAACAAACGAGTACAAACCAAGCAACCGTGTTGTCGCTGAAGAAGAAGTGACTCGCGTTGCAACACCAGATGTTAAATCAATCGATGAAGTGGCAGCTTTCCTAAACGTCCCAGAAGAACAAACGATTAAAACCCTCTTCTACATGGCAGATGGTGAGCTTGTTGCAGCCCTTCTAGTTGGAAATGACCAACTCAACGAAGTCAAGTTGAAAAACCACTTGGGAGCAGATTTCTTTGACGTTGCTAGCGAAGAAGAAGTAGCAAGTATTGTTCAAGCAGGTTTTGGTTCACTTGGCCCAGTTGGTTTGCCAGAGAATGTTAAAATCATTGCAGACCGTAAGGTGCAAGATGTTCGCAATGCAGTTGTCGGTGCTAACGAAGATGGCTACCACTTGACTGGTGTGAACCCAGGCCGTGATTTTACTGCAGAATATGTGGATATCCGTGAAGTTCGTGAGGGTGAAATTTCCCCAGACGGACAAGGTGTCCTTAACTTTGCGCGTGGTATCGAAATTGGTCACATCTTCAAACTCGGCACTCGCTATTCAGCAAGCATGGGAGCAGATGTTTTGGATGAAAATGGCCGTGCTGTGCCAATTATCATGGGATGTTACGGTATCGGTGTTAGCCGCCTCCTTTCAGCAGTGATGGAGCAACACGCTCGCCTCTTTGTCAATAAAACGCCAAAAGGTGAATACCGTTACGCTTGGGGAATCAATTTCCCTAAAGAATTGGCACCATTTGATGTGCACTTGATCACTGTCAATGTCAAGGACGAAGAAGCGCAAGCCTTGACAGAAAAACTTGAAGCAAGCTTGATGGGAGCTGGTTACGAAGTCTTGACAGATGACCGTAACGAACGTGTCGGAGTCAAATTCAGCGATAGCGACTTGATTGGGTTGCCAATCCGTATCACTGTTGGTAAAAAAGCGGCTGATGGCATCGTAGAAGTGAAGATTAAAGCGACTGGTGACACCATCGAAGTTCATGCAGATAACGTGCTTGAAACACTTGAAATTCTCAGCAAGAAATAAAAACTATAATCAGAAGAAAAACAAGGAAAAAATGTAACTAGTTTTTACCTTGTTTTTTCTGTATAATGGGAAAAATGAGTAGATAAAGAGGTAAATGTATGCTAAGATTTCCAAAGGATTTTGTCTGGGGATCCTCTACTTCTGGGCCGCAGACAGAAGGACGTATAGCTGGTGACGGTAAGGGAGATAATCTCTGGGATTATTGGTACCAAGTGGAGCCAAATCGCTACTATAATGGAATTGGTCCAGATAAGACATCGACCTTTTATGAAAATTGGGAACAGGATATCGACCTCCTATTAGAAACTGGTCACACGGCCTTTCGAACTTCTATTCAGTGGTCACGGATTTTTCCACAAGGGCGTGGAAAAGTCAATTGTCAGGGTGTAGATTTTTACCGTAAGGTTTTTGAGGCTATTAAGGCTAAGGGTATTCGTCTGTTAGTCAATCTTTATCATTTTGATCTGCCTTTTGCCCTTCAAGAGGATGGTGATGGTTGGGAAAATAAGGCGACTGTCTCAGCCTATGAAGACTATGCTCGTTTTTGTTTTGAGACTTATGGAGATTTAGTGGATCAATGGATTACCTTTAACGAGCCAATCGTTCCAGTAGAATTTGGATATTTTTACGATGCCCATTATCCACATAAGGTGGATGCAGAGGCGGCAGTTAAAGTAGCCTATCATACACAATTGGCCAGCAGTCGAGCGGTCAAGGCCTGTCATGAACTCTTACCTGATTCCAAAATTGGGATTGTCCTCAACTTGACACCGGCTTATCCACGTAGCCAGCATCCTGCTGATGTCAAGGCTGCTCGTATTGCGGACCTTTTTCAGGCCCAATCTTTCTTAGATCCGTCTGTTTTGGGGACTTATCCACAGGAGTTAGTAGAAATTTTGCATGAACACGGTCTCTTGCCTGATGCTACAGAGGAGGAGTTGGATCTCATTCGTGACAATACGGTGGACTTCCTTGGTGTCAACTACTATCAACCTTTGCGTGTTATGGCTCCTCGATTTGCTAAGCATCCAGAGAGTCCACTCTTACCAGAACATTTTTATGAGCCTTATGTGATGCCTGGACGTAAAATTAATCCTCACCGTGGCTGGGAGATTTATGAGCAAGGGATTTATGACATCGCTCATAATATCAAGGAAAATTATGGTAATATCGAATGGATGTTGACAGAGAATGGTATGGGTGTTGAAGGGGAAGAAAAATTCCGTGAGAATGGAATGATTCAAGATGATTATCGTATTGACTTTGTAAAAGGTCATCTGCGTGAACTTCACCGAGCCATTGAAGATGGAGCCAATTGTAAGGGCTATTTAATTTGGACCTTTATCGATTGTTGGTCATGGCTCAACAGCTATAAAAATCGCTATGGTTTGGTCGAATTAGACTTGGAAACGCAAGAACGTCGTCTGAAGAAATCAGGGCACTGGTTCAAGGAATTAAGCGATAATAATGGATTTTAAAAAAGACTCTGACTGATTGTCCTAATTGGTCAGAGTTTTTTGGTTACAAAAAAGTTAATTTTAACTATACCAATTTTTACTCTTGACAAGTGAAAGAAACAAGTATATACTGTTTTTGCTGATTCTATAAAAGAGGAATTAGACTATACCAATTTTAAGGAGAAAGCACAGCTGGTCTGTGTCGTATATACTATGTGTGGAATTGTTGGTGTTGTTGGAAACACAAATGCAACTGATATTTTGATTCAAGGGCTTGAAAAGCTCGAATACCGTGGCTATGATTCTGCGGGAATTTTTGTCCTAGGTGGTGCTGAAAGCCATCTAGTCAAGGCTGTAGGTCGTATCGCAGAATTGTCTGCTAAGACAGCTGGTGTTGAGGGAACAACTGGTATCGGACATACTCGTTGGGCAACTCATGGGAAACCAACTGAAGACAATGCTCACCCACACCGCTCTGAGACAGAACGTTTTGTTTTGGTGCACAATGGGGTGATTGAGAACTACCTTGAAATCAAGGAAGAATACCTTGCAGGTCACCACTTCAAAGGGCAAACAGATACGGAAATAGCCGTTCACTTGATTGGAAAATTTGCGGAAGAAGAAGGTCTCTCAGTTCTTGAAGCCTTCAAAAAAGCTCTTCATATCATACGTGGTTCTTATGCTTTTGCCTTGGTTGACTCACAAGATCCTGAAGTCATCTACGTAGCTAAAAATAAATCACCACTTTTGATTGGTCTTGGAGAAGGCTATAACATGGTCTGCTCAGATGCTATGGCTATGATTCGTGAGACCAACCAATACATGGAAATTCATGACCAAGAGTTGGTAATCGTCAAGGCTGATAGTGTGGAAGTTCAAGACTATGATGGCAACAGTCGTGAGCGTGCTAGCTACACTGCTGAGCTTGATTTGTCAGATATCGGTAAGGGAACTTATCCTTACTACATGCTCAAGGAAATCGATGAGCAACCAACGGTTATGCGTAAACTCATCCAAGCCTACACAGATGAGGCTGGTCAAGTTGTCGTAGATCCAGCCATCATCAAGGCTGTTCAAGACGCAGACCGTATCTATATCCTTGCAGCTGGAACATCTTACCACGCAGGATTTGCTTCTAAGAAGATGTTGGAAGAATTGACTGATACACCAGTGGAACTGGGAATTTCATCTGAGTGGGGCTATGGTATGCCACTTCTCAGCAAGAAACCACTCTTCATCTTTATCAGTCAGTCTGGTGAAACAGCGGATAGCCGTCAGGTTTTGGTTAAGGCTAATGAAATGGGAATCCCAAGCTTGACAGTGACAAACGTACCAGGTTCAACTCTTTCACGTGAAGCCAACCATACCATGCTCCTTCATGCAGGTCCTGAAATTGCCGTAGCATCAACAAAGGCTTATACAGCACAAATTGCAGCCCTTGCCTTCCTTGCAAAAGCAGTCGGAGAAGTAAATGGCAATGCTAAAGCGCAAGCCTTTGACCTGGTTCATGAGTTGTCAATCGTAGCTCAGTCTATCGAATCAACTCTTTCAGAGAAAGAAACCATCGAAGCCAAGGTTCGTGAGCTTCTTGAAACAACTCGCAACGCCTTTTATATTGGGCGTGGTCAAGATTACTACGTGGCTATGGAAGCAAGCCTTAAACTTAAAGAGATTTCTTACATCCAGTGTGAAGGTTTTGCAGCAGGAGAACTCAAGCATGGAACCATTGCCTTGATTGAAGAAGGAACGCCTGTTTTGGCCCTCTTGTCAGATCCAGTCCTTGCCAACCACACTCGTGGAAATATCCAAGAAGTGGCAGCCCGTGGTGCCAAAGTCCTCACTATCGCAGAAGAAAATGTTGCTAAAGAGACAGACGATATCGTCCTTACGACCGTACATCCTTACCTCTCACCAATTTCGATGGTCGTGCCAACGCAATTGGTCGCTTACTTTGCAACTCTGCACCGTGGCCTTGATGTGGATAAACCACGTAATCTTGCTAAGTCAGTAACGGTAGAATAAGCTAAAAAGTCTAGTTATCTAGGCTTTTTCTTGTGAGCAAATCGATTGCTTGTACTCAAGATTCGTGTTAGAATAATTTTTCAAATTGAAGGACAGAGGTAGACAAGGAGAATCGCAATGGTAGAATTGGGAATTTCAACATTTGGGGAAACAACGGAGCTTGAAGGGACTGGACAGACTTACAGTCATGCCGAACGTATTCGCCAGTTGGTGGCAGAGATTGAACTGGCTGACAAGGTTGGTTTGGATGTATATGGGATTGGTGAGCATCATCGAGCGGATTTTGCGGTATCTGCGCCAGAGATTGTCCTGGCAGCTGGGGCAGTCAATACCAAGAAAATCCGTTTGACCAGTGCAGTCAGCATTCTCTCAAGTATGGATCCGATTCGCTTGTTCCAACAGTATGCCACTATCGATGCTTTGTCAAATGGACGAGCGGAGATTATGGCTGGAAGGGGTTCTTTCACGGAATCTTTTCCCTTGTTTGGCTATGATTTGAAAGACTACGAAGCCCTTTTTGATGAGAAATTAGACTTGCTTCAATTAGTCAATGAAAAGACCAAGTTAGACTGGCAAGGTCGATTGACCCAAACAATCTCTGGCAAAGAAGTTTATCCTCGTCCAGTTCAGGACAAATTACCCTTGTGGATAGCGACAGGTGGTCATGTCGAATCAACAGTGAAGATTGCTCAGGCAGGCCTACCGATTGTCTATGCCATTATTGGTGGTAATCCTCGTTATTTTAAAAAGTTGATTCAGGCTTATCGTGAGATTGGGAGCGAAGCGGGTCATGCCAGTCAGGAACTAAAGGTTGGAGCTCATTCTTGGGGTTGGATTGCTGAAGATGGCGAGCAGGCTGTGAAAGATTATTTCCATCCGACCAAGCAAGTGGTGGATGCTATCTCTAAAGACCGTCCGCACTGGCAGGAATTGCGTTATGAACAATATTTGGAGCAAGTTGGGCCAAATGGTGCCATGTTTGTGGGCAATCCAGATCAGGTGGCAGAAAAATTGATTCGCATGATTGAGGATTTAGGTTTGGACCGCTTCATGCTCCATCTACCGCTTGGTTCCATGCCTCATGACCAGGTTCTGAGAGCTATTGAACTCTTCGGCACGCAAGTGGCTCCAAAAGTACGGGCATACTTCGCCATGAAAGAGGCTTAATAAAAAATCCTAATCAAGTTTATTAGGACAACAAATATTGTACAAAAATTAATCCCCCGAGCTATAATGCTTGGGGGATTTTTCTATAGGAGGGCTAGTTTAGTTCTCTTTTTTGTTTTTTAGCAAGAAACCGAGACCTAGGAGTGCAAGGAGGCTGATTCCTGCAAACAGGAGTTTGTTATCGTTTTTGGTTCCTGTATTTGGAAGTTCAGCTTGTTTAGCTGGAGTTGCAGGTATATTTTCCTTGTTAGAGTTATCTACCGATTCGTTTCGAACAGCTTCACTTACAGATGATGCTTGTACTTCTTGTGCTGGTTGTGAAACTTGTGTAGTTTGTGAATCAGTTGTAGCTTGGCTAGGTTTATTTTCTTCATCAGCTACTTTTGTATCTGGTTTAGTAGAATCAGGTTTAGCTTGTGGAGCTGGATCTGTATTTTGATGTTCAGGTTTGTTTGATCGGTTTGGAATATCGCTTGTACTGTGCTCTTGACCTTGACCTTGTTCTTGTCTAGAATTTGAAAGGTCAAATTCTAGTTTATCTTTCATAGCTGGACGGCTTTGAGAGACTCGAAGAACAGTAGCTGTAAGGGCATTTAATTTCAAGCCTTTTTCAGTCCATTCGAGTCCTTTCGGGTTGGCAATTCCTACTGGTCCTGCTTGGTTTTCATCTGCCAAAACTTCAGCATTTCTGAGGTGGGCAAAGGCAGTTCCCAAATTAAATTCGCGAGCTTTTTCATCCGCATTGACAAAGACTGCGTAGATATCACCGTTTGGAGCAGTGATTTGGTAGCCAATTACCACGTCCTCTTTTGCCACACCATTTTGTCCTGGAACAGTGATGAGGTGGACACGGTCCTTGATATCTTGGAGACTCTTAAGTCGGAAGGCATCTGTAGATTGACGAAGGGCAATCAACCCTTTCATATAGTCACGGCTCTTGACATTTTCAGGATAAGCTTTTCCATCTGTAGCCTTAGTCCAGTCAAACTTGTTAATAGCATCACTCGAATCGTAAGAGTCATGGATGAAGTAAGGATAGTCAAATGGATTGCCGTCCTTATCACGCAACAAGTGAGATTTGTTTGGTTGTTTGTCCTCTGCTACTGGAGTTTTGTAGGCTGGGTCACGGAATTGTTTAGTACGTCCATATTCCTGACCGGAGTGGATAAACGGAGTTCCTTGAGCTGTTAAGACCATGAGATTTCCAAGTCGCAAACGACGATGGATTTCAGCATAGTTCTTAGCTTTGCTTGGGTCTTTTTTGATAGACTGGGCAATGATGTCAAAGAGAGTCAAGTTATCATGGGCTGCGATATACTGGATAACATCTCCAGGACTGTCTGCTTCAAAGTTGGTTGGTTGAGCAATGAGATTTTTGAAGATAGTGTTGATATCACGCTTGCCACCTGTGATAAAGGCAGGTTGACCTTCGTTTGGATAACCAGACTTGAGGTTGTTACGGATGTCATCTGAAAAGACAGCGACAGTATCGGTATGTTTCATCCAATCTTGGTCAGCAGCTTTAGTAGGCATATTTTCATCACCAGCATAGGTTCTCCAACCTTCACCCAGCATGATTAGGTTTGGATTGAGGGCGCGTGCAGCCTTGTAGGCTTCTTCGATAGAAGCCGCATCGTGGTCTCCCATCATATCGAAACGGAATCCATCCACTTTGTAGGTATCAACTAGATATTTGATAGAGTCAACTAGGAGTCGTTTGGTCATATGATGGGTTGTTCCCAAACGTCCACCACCAAAGCTAGTGCGAGGTGTACCATCAGCATCCATAAAATGGTAGTAGTTTGGCTCTAGGTCTTCAAAGATATCGACCTTGGCTGTGTGGTTATAAACGACATCTAGGATAGCTCCCATGCCACGTTTGTGGATTTCGTTGATGAGGTTTTTAAATTCTGCGATTCGTTTTTCTGGATTCTTAGGATCGCTTGAGTACATACCAGTCAAGGAGAAGTAGTTTTGAGGGTCATATCCCCAGTTGTAGTTGCTGTTGCTTGAAGCATAGTCAGACAAGCGTTCATGGTTTTTCAATTCATTGACAAAGTAGTAAGACAAGACTGGAAGGAGCTGGATGTGGGTTACACCCAAGTTTTTGAGGTAGTCTAGTTTTTCGATAAAGGCTTCAAAAGTACCAAATGGCTTAGTCAAATCTTTTGCGATGGCAGGATCTGAAGTGAAGTCACGCACATGAGCTTCATAGATGACAGCATCTTCGCGCGATTTGAAGTTGCGAATCTTACCATAGGTCAAGTCTTGAGGTCCTAGTTTAGCTGGATCTACAAAGGCAGCTTTAGCCACTTTATGGGCATCGTCAATCTTAGCATCGTCACTATTCCAAGCAGCGAGGGATTTAGCGTAAGGATCGAGTGCAAGAACAGTTTTACCTTGGCGCTCGATTTGGTAGTGGTAGTAGTAGCCAGTGTAGTTGCTGATGCCGAGACCAGAGTTTTCATTCAGAGTTTGTTTCCAGGTTCCTTTTTCTCCTTTTTCAAGGGCGACAGTTCCAACTACTTTTTCAGGGTCTTTCTTGTCGTAGACAACGACAGAAACCTTATCGGCACTTGGAGACCAGAGGGTGAGGTCAACACGCTTGCCATCTTCTTTCAGAGTTGCGCCGAGTGGCCCATCGTAACTGTAGGACTCATCCTTGAGGCGCCAGCTTGAACGTGTGGTAAATCGGTCTGAATTGTAGCTGACAGTGTACGGGTGTTGAGTGTCAGAGAAGTCTCCGATATAGGTCACTTTTTTACCTGTCTCATCCACTTCCACGTCTGTGATAGTTACTTTATTCCCTTGGTAATCAGTGATGCTGGAGTGTTTGAGGATATTCTCTTTTTTAGCACCGACAAGTGTTGAAAAACTACTCTCAATGCTAGAAGTGCCTACGTGTTGGGCTCCTGTCATACGGATATCGTGCACATAGTAGGGGTTGGTGTAGATGGTTTCGTCATCATCTTTTAGGAAAATTTGGCTATGATTTTTCAAATCTGTGAACTTATAATCTTCTTTACGGATTTTCACATCGTCTCCTTGTTTCTTTCTGTCTAGTAATAAAAATCCAAGATCTTTAGCTGCATCTTTGAGTGGAATATCGATATAGCGACCATATTTGCCTGTAGCCGTAAAGTCTGTTCCGTTAGGCCATTCACCACTACTTGGATTTTTCACATCTCCCCAGTACCAGAGAGATTTTTTGTCATAGTTGCCATCTGTACGGTAGTAGTTGACGCGAATAGTTCCTGCAGGTTGTGGCTCGTAAGAGAAAACCTTGTGTTCTTGGTCCAACCAAGCCTCATTCATCTTTGGTGACAGTTTTTCTACCGATTTATCGCCGGTCAGATTTTTTCCAGCTGTATTATTGATGAGGAAGCTAATTTTCTTGGCTTGTTCTCCCTTTAATTTGACATCTAGGTAGTAGCCATAGTCATCTTTTTTGGCATCCTTGAAGGACAAGGCTCCGTTAGGCCAGTTTTCAGATGGTTTTTCAACATCGTCCCAAGTCCATAGTCCTTGACTATCCTTGTTTTCTTCAGGGAGTTTTTTGACGTGGATACGGAAGTAGTTGTCTTCGATTGGCTCTTCTGCCTTAGTTTCAGTCGCTGCTAGACTAATAGCAGTAGTTGGCTCACTTGAACGATCTTGTCTGGTTTGTGGTGCTGAATCGGCTGGGCTTGAAACAGGAGTTGTTGGCTCTGTTGCAGGTTTTTCTTCTTTTTTCTCTAGGAAAGCGTTTGCATTTTCAGGCGAAGAAATATCACTTTCGTTCTTATCAGAGTTAACTGCTGTATCAGTAAGAGGTTGGGCAAGGGCAGTAGTAGTTTCATTACTAGTTCCCTTATTGCTTGTAGTATTTTCGTTGGCTGAGATAGTTGGTGTAGCCATGGCAAGCAGAACAAGGCTTGCTCCAATAAGGACAGAACCAGTTCCATTCTTGAGGGAACGGATGCTGTAAACCATTTTTTTCTCAGTGTGAGATGGTGTTTTTATCATAATGATTCTCCAATCAATAAATTTCTATATCAGTATAGCACTTAGTAAAATAAGATGCAAGCGTTTTCCTAAAATTAAACTAAAAGAAAAATCGCAACAAATTTTGTTACGATTCAGCCAATCTTTCTTTATGAATTTGAGAAGCCAGAAGGTGGAGGTGATGAAATAGTTCTGAAGTAGAAAGATTTCGACTACAAATAATTGGTTTCGGACAATTGGAAATAGGGAACGTGGTGATGACAATATCGTGAGGAATTTGATTGAAAATTGAGAAAGAAAGAGTAGATTCTTCCCAAGAATCAAATAGATAGAGATTATTGCCGTAGTGAGTTAGGGTGTCGATAAGGTTTTGTGCATGATGGCTATCCAGATGACTAATGACTAAAACACGTATTTTGGGAAGTTTTTGAAGTAATTGGACTAAAATGCGTTGCCCTTGAATCGAAAAGGTGTAGACAAGTTCTTGTAGCTTAATGGAGTGACTTTCGAGTCCCATTTCAGTCAGATAAGATTGGAATTTGTGTTGACTTACTTCAAATAGTTTTGGAAATTCTACTTGATAATTGCTTAAAATCTGGGATTTTTGTTTGTCAACAGACTGGTTACTGAGTAGATGGAAGAAGTCAGATTGGGCAGTGTAGTGGAGGAGCCAAATCAATTCCTCGCGATTTTCAATCTGCAGATGAAATTCTTTAGCTAGTTCTTCTAAGATTTGGCTCAATAAACGGTAAGATTTTTGGATATGATGAATGTCTCCTAAAGCTCTATTACTAGGCTTGTTTGTAATTTGAAGAGACTTTACTGGGTTTGAAAATAGCTGTTCCAGTGTCTCCTTTGTAGCTTCAAAATCGAGCTTTTTAGCCAGCTTTTTGATATCTTGTTCAAACTGGGGAATTTGCATGAGGGAACTGTAATGACTGGTTAAGAGCGGACTAGGATTTTCAATGAGACGTCCCTTATTGAACCGCTCTAGATTGATAGCCAGAGTATATTTGATTTGCCGTAAGCTACTGAGGTTGGGTGAAACTTGTTGGGCCTTTAAAAATAGCTGAATCAGCTGAGTGAGTGTCTCTTCAGAAATAGAAGGGAAGGGCCAATCTAGAAAGTCGTAACTTTGGCTAAAGTAGTCTAGATAAAAGGCACGAATGTCCTCTTCTGCTCCATTTATGACTAAAGGAGAAAGTTGGATGCTAATGCCATAATGTTGCGGAAGTTCAGTATTTAGATGCTGGATAATTTCCTGAACTCGTTCGCAGCTAATCATAAGTTCCTGACACATTTGCTCAAGTCCTTGTCCCTCTTTGAAAAATAGACAGTTCAAAAAAGAATAGGTTTCAGATTGTTTAAAAATCGCAATCCTAGGATCCAAGGTGTTTTGAAAGTCAAATTGCAATTGAATACCTTTATTTCTTGATTGAAGCAGGAGGTTTGGAAATAATTGCTCAAGCTTAAAAAGGTGTTCTTGCAATTTTTCGATTGAAAAATTCAGCTTCTCAGCTAAGACTGAAAGTTCTATCCAATCATGGTGTTTGGTTATTTCTTCCAGTAAAAATAGCAAATCTTGTTCAGTTTTAGAAAGCAAGATATTCATCGTAATCCTCCCTATATATTTATACATATATATTAAAAGAAAAACCTGGTAAAGTCAAGAAAAATAGCCTATGATAAAATAGGATAATTTGAATTTACTATATTTTTATTGGACTATTAAACTGAAAATGAAGTTTGCAAAGTAATCATTGAATTTAATTTTTCATAGGAAAAGATTTTGTCAAAAAATCGTTAATCCCCTTGAAAAATCTAGCTAAATAGGGTATAATATGAGTAATCATTTGTCGTAGGTTTTGTCTGAAATATTGTCCAGACAAGGCTCACAGCAGTTAAATCTTCTGAAAAAGTCAGATTTAGCTGCTCTTTTTGTGCTTTTTTTCAGGATTTTAAGCATTTGTAACAAAGACTTAAAGATTCTGAAAATTTATCAAGAGGACACGGTGATAGGGGTTTTTAAAACCATATGACGATTAGAAAAGCCTGATTGATAAGGCTTGGAACTTATTTACAAAGGAGAATCATCTTGGCAGGACATGACGTTCAATACGGGAAACATCGTACCCGTCGTAGTTTTTCAAGAATCAAAGAAGTTCTTGACTTACCAAATTTGATTGAAATTCAAACTGACTCATTCAAAGCTTTCCTAGACCACGGTCTTAAGGAAGTGTTTGAAGATGTATTGCCAATTTCAAACTTCACAGACACAATGGAGTTGGAATTTGTTGGATATGAAATCAAAGAACCAAAATACACGCTAGAAGAAGCTCGTATCCACGATGCTAGCTACTCAGCACCAATTTTTGTAACCTTCCGCTTGATCAATAAAGAAACAGGCGAAATCAAGACCCAAGAAGTTTTCTTTGGTGATTTCCCAATCATGACAGAAATGGGTACCTTCATCATCAATGGTGGTGAACGTATCATTGTATCTCAGTTGGTCCGCTCACCAGGTGTTTACTTTAACGATAAAGTTGATAAAAACGGTAAAGTGGGCTACGGTTCAACTGTTATCCCTAACCGTGGAGCTTGGTTGGAACTTGAAAGTGACTCAAAAGATATCGCCTACACTCGTATTGACCGTACTCGTAAGATTCCATTTACAACCTTGGTTCGTGCGCTTGGTTTCTCAGGTGATGATGAAATCTTTGATATTTTTGGTGATAGCGAATTGGTTCGCAACACTGTTGAAAAAGATATCCACAAGAACCCAATGGATTCTCGTACAGACGAAGCCTTGAAAGAAATTTACGAACGCCTTCGTCCAGGTGAGCCTAAGACTGCTGAAAGCTCACGTAGCTTGCTTGTAGCTCGTTTCTTTGACCCACGTCGCTATGACTTGGCAGCAGTTGGTCGTTACAAGATCAATAAAAAACTCAATGTTAAAACACGTTTGCTCAACCAAACCATTGCGGAGCCATTGGTAGACCCTGAAACGGGCGAAATCTTGGTAGAAGCTGGTACAATCATGACTCGTAGTGTGATTGAAAGCATTGAAAGCCATTTGGATGGCGACTTGAACAAGATTGTCTACATTCCAAATGATGCAGCCGTTGTGACTGAGCCAGTTGTTCTTCAAAAATTCAAGGTTGTTGCACCAACTGATCCAGACCGTGTCGTAACGATCATCGGTAATGCTAATCCAGATGACAAGGTTCGTATCGTCACTCCTGCAGATATCCTTGCTGAGATGAGCTACTTCCTCAACTTGGCTGAAGGACTTGGCCGTGTAGATGATATCGACCACCTTGGAAACCGTCGTATCCGTGCGGTTGGTGAATTGCTTGCCAACCAAGTACGTCTTGGACTTTCTCGTATGGAACGTAATGTCCGTGAACGTATGTCTGTTCAGGACAACGAAGTTTTAACACCACAACAAATCATCAATATCCGTCCTGTAACAGCAGCGGTTAAAGAATTCTTTGGTTCATCACAGTTGTCACAGTTCATGGACCAACACAACCCGCTTTCTGAGTTGTCTCACAAACGCCGTTTGTCAGCCTTAGGACCTGGTGGTTTGACACGTGACCGTGCTGGATATGAAGTACGTGACGTGCACTACACTCACTACGGTCGTATGTGTCCAATCGAGACACCTGAAGGACCTAACATCGGTTTGATCAATAACTTGTCATCTTACGGACACTTGAACAAATATGGTTTTGTTCAAACACCATACCGTAAGGTTGACCGTGAAACAGGTGTTGTCACAAACGAAATCGTTTGGTTGACAGCCGATGAAGAAGATGAATTTACTGTAGCACAGGCTAATTCTCGTCTGAATGAAGATGGAACATTTGCTGAGAAAGTTGTCATGGGTCGTCACCAAGGGGTCAACCAAGAGTATCCAGCTAATGTTGTTGACTACATGGACGTATCACCAAAACAGGTAGTTGCCGTTGCGACAGCATGTATTCCTTTCTTGGAAAACGATGACTCCAACCGTGCCCTCATGGGAGCCAACATGCAACGTCAGGCTGTGCCATTGATCAATCCTAAAGCACCTTACGTTGGTACTGGTATGGAATACCAAGCAGCCCACGACTCTGGAGCTGCTGTGATTGCTCAGTATGATGGTAAAGTTACTTACGCAGATGCTGACAAGGTAGAAGTTCGTCGTGAAGATGGTTCATTGGACGTTTACCACATCCAAAAATTCCGTCGTTCAAACTCAGGTACTGCCTACAACCAACGCACTCTCGTAAAAGTTGGCGATGTCGTTGAAAAAGGCGATTTCATCGCTGACGGACCTTCTATGGAAAATGGAGAAATGGCGCTTGGACAAAACCCAATCGTTGCCTACATGACTTGGGAAGGTTACAACTTCGAGGATGCCGTTATCATGAGCGAACGCTTGGTCAAAGACGATGTCTATACATCTGTTCACCTTGAAGAATACGAATCAGAAACGCGCGATACAAAGCTTGGGCCTGAAGAAATCACTCGTGAAATTCCAAATGTTGGGGAAGATGCTCTTAAAGACCTTGACGAAATGGGTATTATCCGTATCGGTGCTGAGGTTAAAGAAGGTGATATCCTTGTAGGTAAAGTAACACCTAAGGGTGAGAAAGACCTTTCAGCTGAAGAACGTCTCCTGCACGCTATCTTTGGAGACAAGTCTCGTGAAGTGCGTGATACTTCTCTTCGTGTACCACACGGTGCCGATGGTGTCGTTCGTGATGTTAAGATCTTTACACGTGCAAATGGAGATGAGTTGCAATCAGGTGTTAACATGCTGGTTCGCGTCTACATCGCTCAAAAACGTAAGATCAAGGTCGGAGATAAGATGGCCGGACGTCACGGAAATAAAGGGGTTGTCTCTCGTATCGTTCCTGTAGAAGACATGCCTTACCTTCCAGACGGAACTCCAGTCGACATCATGTTGAACCCACTTGGGGTGCCATCACGTATGAATATCGGTCAGGTTATGGAGCTCCACCTTGGTATGGCGGCTCGTACTCTTGGCATTCACATCGCAACACCAGTCTTTGACGGAGCAAGTTCTGAAGACCTTTGGTCAACTGTTAAAGAAGCAGGTATGGATAGCGATGCTAAAACAATCCTTTACGATGGACGTACTGGGGAACCATTTGATAACCGTGTGTCAGTTGGTGTCATGTACATGATCAAACTCCACCACATGGTTGATGATAAATTGCACGCGCGTTCAGTCGGACCTTACTCAACTGTTACCCAACAACCACTCGGAGGTAAAGCTCAGTTTGGTGGACAACGTTTCGGTGAGATGGAGGTTTGGGCTCTTGAAGCCTACGGTGCGTCAAATGTCCTTCAAGAAATCTTGACTTACAAGTCTGACGATATCAACGGACGTTTGAAAGCTTATGAAGCTATTACAAAAGGAAAACCAATTCCAAAACCAGGTGTTCCAGAATCCTTCCGAGTTCTTGTCAAAGAATTGCAATCTCTTGGTCTTGACATGCGTGTCCTAGACGAAGATGACCAAGAAGTGGAACTTCGCGACTTGGATGAAGGAATGGACGAAGATGTCATCCACGTAGATGACCTTGAAAAAGCCCGCGAAAAAGCAGCTCAAGAGGCTAAAGCAGCCTTTGAAGCTGAAGAAGCTGAGAAAGCAACAAAAGCGGAAGCAACAGAAGAAGCTGCTGAATAAGAATAAGCAGTTCACTTAGAATAGAAAGGGAAGAAATAGTGGTTGATGTAAATCGTTTTAAAAGTATGCAAATCACCCTAGCTTCTCCAAGCAAAGTCCGTTCATGGTCTTATGGAGAAGTCAAAAAACCTGAAACAATCAATTACCGTACCTTGAAACCAGAACGTGAAGGACTCTTTGATGAAGTTATCTTTGGTCCTACAAAAGACTGGGAATGTGCTTGTGGTAAGTACAAACGCATTCGTTACAGAGGAATTGTTTGTGACCGTTGTGGGGTTGAAGTAACGCGTACAAAAGTTCGTCGTGAGCGTATGGGGCACATTGAGTTGAAAGCTCCTGTATCTCACATCTGGTACTTCAAGGGGATTCCAAGCCGTATGGGCTTGACCCTTGATATGAGCCCTCGTGCCCTCGAGGAAGTTATCTACTTTGCGGCTTATGTGGTGATTGATCCTAAGGATACACCACTTGAGCACAAGTCTATCATGACAGAGCGCGAATACCGTGAGCGCTTGCGTGAGTATGGTTATGGATCATTCGTTGCCAAGATGGGTGCCGAAGCCATCCAAGACCTTTTGAAACAAGTAGATCTTGAAAAAGAAATTGCTGAACTCAAAGAAGAGTTGAAAACAGCTACTGGACAAAAACGTGTCAAAGCTATCCGTCGTTTGGATGTTTTGGATGCCTTTTACAAGTCTGGAAACAAACCTGAATGGATGATTCTCAACATCCTTCCGGTTATTCCACCAGATCTTCGTCCAATGTTGCAGTTGGATGGTGGCCGTTTTGCCTCATCTGACTTGAACGACCTTTACCGCCGTGTTATCAACCGTAACAACCGTTTGGCTCGTTTGCTTGAGTTGAATGCACCAGGTATCATCGTTCAAAATGAGAAGCGTATGCTTCAAGAAGCGGTTGACGCTTTGATTGACAATGGTCGTCGTGGTCGTCCAATTACAGGACCAGGTAGTCGTCCACTTAAATCATTGAGCCACATGCTTAAAGGTAAACAAGGACGCTTCCGTCAAAACTTGCTCGGTAAACGTGTTGACTTCTCAGGACGTTCCGTTATCGCCGTTGGTCCAACTCTTAAGATGTACCAATGTGGTGTGCCACGTGAAATGGCGATCGAGCTCTTCAAACCATTCGTGATGCGTGAAATCGTTGCGCGTGATATCGTGCAAAACGTCAAAGCTGCAAAACGCTTGGTGGAACGTGGAGATGAACGTATCTGGGATATCCTAGAAGAAGTGATCAAAGAACACCCAGTTCTTTTGAACCGCGCACCGACCCTTCACCGTTTGGGGATCCAAGCTTTTGAACCTGTCTTGATTGACGGTAAAGCCCTTCGCTTGCACCCACTTGTCTGTGAAGCCTACAATGCCGACTTTGACGGGGACCAAATGGCCATCCACGTACCGCTTTCAGAAGAAGCCCAAGCAGAAGCTCGTATCTTGATGCTCGCTGCTGAGCACATCTTGAACCCGAAAGATGGTAAACCAGTTGTTACTCCATCTCAGGACATGGTTTTGGGTAACTACTACTTGACCATGGAAGAAGCTGGTCGTGAAGGTGAAGGAATGGTCTTCAAAGACCGTGACGAAGCGGTTATGGCTTACCGTAATGGTTATGTTCACCTTCACTCACGTGTTGGTATCGCAACAGACAGCCTCAACAAGCCTTGGACAGAAGAGCAAAAACACAAGGTCTTGCTTACAACAGTTGGTAAAATCCTCTTCAACGACATCATGCCAGAGGGTCTACCATACTTGCAAGAACCAAACAATGCCAACTTGACAGAAGGCGTTCCAGCTAAATACTTCTTGCCACTTGGTGGAGATATCAAGGAAGCTATCAGCAAACTTGAACTCAACCCTCCATTCAAGAAGAAAAACCTTGGAAATATCATCGCTGAAATCTTCAAACGTTTCCGTACGACAGAAACTTCTGCCCTACTTGACCGCATGAAGAACCTCGGTTACCACCACTCAACTCTTGCAGGATTGACAGTGGGTATCGCCGATATCCCAGTCGTTGATGACAAGGCTGAAATCATTGAAGAATCACACAAACGTGTAGAACAAATCACAAAACAATTCCGTCGTGGTATGATCACAGACGACGAGCGTTACAATGCTGTTACAGCTGAATGGCGTGCTGCCCGTGAAAAACTAGAGAAACGTTTGATTGCCAACCAAGATCCTAAGAACCCAATCGTTATGATGATGGACTCTGGAGCCCGTGGTAACATCTCAAACTTCTCACAGCTTGCCGGTATGCGTGGTCTGATGGCTGCTCCGAACGGACGTATCATGGAATTGCCAATCCTTTCAAACTTCCGCGAAGGTTTGTCAGTACTCGAAATGTTCTTCTCAACTCACGGTGCGCGTAAAGGTATGACCGATACGGCCCTTAAGACAGCCGACTCAGGTTACTTGACTCGTCGTTTGGTTGACGTTGCCCAAGACGTTATCATCCGTGAGGACGACTGTGGAACTGACCGTGGTCTCTTGATCCGTTCTATCGCAGAAGGAAAAGAGATGATCGAGTCTCTTGAAGAACGTCTCAACGGTCGTTACACTAAGAAAACTGTTAAACATCCAGAAACTGGTGCAGTTATCATCGGTCCAAATGAGTTGATTACAGAAGACAAGGCGCGTGAAATTGTCAATGCTGGTGTGGAAGAAGTGACTATCCGCTCTGTATTTACATGTAACACTCGTCACGGTGTCTGCCGTCACTGTTATGGTATCAACTTGGCGACTGGTGATGCGGTTGAAGTTGGTGAAGCAGTTGGTACAATCGCTGCCCAATCTATCGGGGAACCTGGTACACAGCTTACAATGCGTACCTTCCACACGGGTGGGGTTGCCTCAAATACCGATATCACTCAGGGTCTTCCTCGTGTCCAAGAAATCTTTGAAGCCCGCAATCCTAAAGGGGAAGCGGTTATCACAGAGGTTAAAGGACAAGTTACAGCTATCGAAGAAGATGCATCAACTCGTACTAAGAAAGTCTTTGTTAAGGGTGAAACTGGCGAAGGGGAATACGTTGTTCCATTTACAGCTCGTATGCGTGTTGAAGTTGGAGACCAAGTAGCGCGTGGTGCTGCTCTTACAGAAGGTTCTATCCAACCAAAACGTCTCCTTGCAGTTCGTGATGTCTTGTCAGTTGAAACTTACCTTCTCGGTGAAGTACAAAAAGTTTACCGTAGCCAAGGGGTAGAAATCGGTGACAAACACATCGAGGTAATGGTTCGTCAAATGATCCGTAAAGTCCGTGTCATGGATCCAGGTGACACAGATCTTCTCATGGGTACCCTCATGGATATCAATGACTTTACAGATGCCAATAAAGATGTCCTTATCGCAGGAGGAGTTCCAGCGACTGGTCGTCCAGTCCTTATGGGAATTACCAAAGCCTCACTTGAAACCAACAGTTTCTTGTCAGCGGCTTCCTTCCAGGAAACAACTCGTGTCCTTACAGATGCAGCTATCCGCGGTAAGAAAGACCATCTCCTTGGACTTAAAGAAAATGTTATCATCGGTAAGATCATCCCAGCAGGTACTGGTATGGCCCGTTACCGTAACCTTGAACCACATGCTGTCAACGAAGAAGAATACCTTAATCCTCCAGTAGAGGAAGAAGGAAATGAAGAAACAACAGAAGTAGTTGTGGATACTGCCGTTGAAACTGTGGAAGAAACAGTAGAATAAAAGAGAATGAGAGAGCCTTCGGGTTCTCTTTCTCTTTTCTGAAAACTTTCTCCATTTTTCCATGAAATGTGGTAAAATAAAAGAAAAAAGCTGACAAAGGAGACGGGTATGGAACAAACATTTTTTATCATTAAACCAGATGGTGTAAAAAGAGGACTAGTAGGTGAAGTGTTGAAACGCATCGAACAACGTGGCTTTACAATCGAAAAATTGGAGTTGCGTACAAAGGTTTCAGAAGAGTTGATTGACCAGCACTATCAGGACTTGGTTGGTCAAAGTTTTTACCCACCGATTCGTGAATTTATGACTTCAGGACCGGTTCTTGTAGGTGTCATTTCAGGTCCTAAAGTAATTGAAACTTGGCGGACTATGATGGGGGCAACTCGTCCAGAAGAAGCTTTACCAGGAACGATTCGAGGTGATTTTGCAAAAGCTGCTGGAGAAAATGAGGTTATCCAAAATGTTGTACATGGTTCAGATTCAGAAGAGTCAGCTAAGCGAGAAATTGCTCTTTGGTTTTAAGAGTTGATTGACTAAATAGATTGGTTAAAAGCTCATTTGAATAGAAAGTATAGTCACATAAAAAAGAAAGGACTAACTTCGTCCTTTCTCATTATTAGCTTTTCTTCAACCTACTACAGTAGATAAACATACTGAATAGCTACTGTCTTGACTCATTTAATTCTTAAAAATTGATAGAGTTGACAAATGGTAGAAAAAAGCTCTTTTTACTAAGTTAAGTATCAACTACAGTTACGATTAGCATTCGTTACTTAGCCCACTCACCATTATAGTTTACGTAGTAACCATCTACTGTGGTATTAACAGCTAGAGCACCTGAACCATAGGCATAATACCATTTACCATTGATTTGGAACCAGCCTGTCTTCATATCTCCATTACTTGCATTTAGGTAGTACCAAATTGAACCATCTTGATACCAACCAGTTGCCATTGCTCCTGATGAACGAAGGTAGTACCAACGGTTACCAACATATACCCAACCTGTCTTCATATCACCATTTTTATTATCTAAATAATACCAAGTTGAACCATCTTGATACCAACCAATTGCCATTGCACCTGATGAACGGAGGTAGTACCACTTATTGCCAATTTGCTTCCAACCAGTTTGCATGATACCAGTTTCTGAATCTAGATAGTACCAAGCTGAACCATCATTTATCCAACCTACACGTCTTTCACCACCAAGATTCTTATTCCCAGAATTTCCTGTTTTTGCTAGGTAATACCAGTTAGATTGATCATAAAGCCAACCTGTCTTTAAATAATGATCTTGATCAAAGTAGTAGTATGCTAATTTAAGAACTTCGGGACCTTCCCGGCCTTCACCATGTTTTTTCCCAACGGTTAAGGAATATTTTAGCTCTAATTCTTGCCAACCAACAAACTCTTGTAGCACTCCATTTTCGTCAAAGTAGTACCATTCTGGCATTGGGGAACCTTCTAATCTGATACCATTAGGGTAAGGACCAATTGTATATCCTTTAACTGGCATTGGAATGTACTGCCAACCAACAACCATTTCGCCATTATAATCAAAATAATAGGTCTTCCCATCAATCACTCGCCAGTCCGTTTCTTTGAGGTCCCCCTTTTTGTAATAGGTTCTACCGTTTTCTTGGACAAACTGCCATCCTTCAGAGTTATCTGCAAATACTGTATTCGTAGCTAGCAAACCAAAGAAAATTACTGTTAGTCCAGCTTGCATAGTTTTTTTCAAAAGTTTCATTTATATATACCTCCAATATTAAATCCACTCACCAGATGAAGCGAAATTATAAACTTTACCATTTGTCTATTCTTCTGAACAAACTGTTGATAGGGAATTGTATTACCAAATGCAAGAACACTTAGTAATACAAATATAACTATTTTTTTAATTCCACGTTTTTTTCTCATGCAATGAAACCCCTTTCTGTTTCCTTGTTTTTATTTTAACATATATATATTATTCAGTCAAGTATTTTTATCATATTTTGAACTTTTTTTTTTTTTTATTACCTTAGAGAATTATTTATTTCTTTAACTTGCTATTTTGAACTAAAAATTTTATAATGAAATTAAGCAAATAGGAAGGTTTATTATCTTTAATGAATACACTCGCAGAGAAATTCAGATTGAAAAGAAAAGAGTTGAGACTCTCCCAACAAACTCTTGCAGAAGGAATTTGTGAACAAAGCCAGATTAGTAAAATTGAGAGAGGGCATTTCATTCCCTCCGCAGACCTTTTGTTCAAACTCTCACAACGACTTGAAGTGCCATTAGATTATTTTTTTAATGAACAAATTGAAATTAAATCTAACCTCTCTAATTTCAAGCAATTATCTGCTCGCCTATTAGATGATAGAAATTATGACGATTTGGAATATATTTATAGAATAGAGATTGAACGAAGTACTTTTCTAACACTAGAAGACCGAACTTACCTTGAATGGATTAAAGCTATTATTGACTTCTATCAATATGACAGTAAGTGTGAGGCAATTTCTTCATTGGAAAATATATTATTAAAAGTCTCCTCAAATACTCTGATTTATTTAAAGGCATTGAATACTCTATCTAATTTCTATTCCTTAGTGGGTCGTGAACAAGAATATGAGGCAAACTACTCTCATTTGATGGAGTTATATCAGACAAAAAATTTTGAGCATCAAGAGTTTTTATTTGGCTACATCAGAGTTCGTTACAACTACGCTCACTACCTAGTGTCAAAGGAAAAATATAACGAAGCCATCCAAGAAGCTCTTGAGACGATTGAACTCTGTAAACAAAGACAGACAAGCTACCAACTGGCTCCTCTACTTATTCTTGTAGGAAATGCTGGAGCCAAATTTCTAGACAAAGAACAAGTCAAAAATTATTATATAGAAGCAAGAGAGTTATGTAAGATTTATAACAATCCTTTAATGTTGATGAAGATAGAAAATTATTTGAAGGAATTAGATACTGTTTAGTTAATCTTGACATTATAGTTTTTCTGAAACGTTAAATAACCTGTAAGGCTGATAGTGAAATGAATACTATCAGCCTTATTTCAAATTTATATTCTTTGAAAATCTCTTCAAACCACGTCAGCTCTATCTGCAACCTCAAAACAGTGTTTTGAGCAACCTGTGGCTAGCTTCCTAGTTTACTCTTTGATTTTTACTGAGTATTAGTCTCTGGTGTTTGTTTAGCGTCTAAAAGAGACATTTGAGAAGATTGGAAACAGTTCTCTCTTTTCTCCTAGTATAATGATTGGTAGGAAGGGAGAGAAAAGATGAAATCAATGAGAGTCTTATTTTTGTTAGCTTTAATTCAAATCAGTTTGAGTAGCTGTTTCCTATGGAAGGAATGCATCTTGTCCTTTAAACAAAGTACAGCTTTTTTCATCGGAAGTATGGTATTCGTTTCGGGAATCTGTGCTGGAGTAAATTATCTTTATACCCGTAAGCAAGAAGTTCATAGTGTCCTAGCCAGTAAGAAGTCAGTGAAGCTTTTTTACAGTATCTTGCTCTTAATTAATTTGTTAGGAGCTGTTCTTGTCTTGTCAGATAACTTGTTCATCAAAAATACGTTGCAGCAAGAATTAGTTGACTTTTTATTGCCATCCTTCTTTTTCCTATTTGGACTAGATTTGCTGATTTTTTTACCCTTGAAAAAATACATGCGCGATTTGCTTGCTATGCTAGACAGAAAAAAGACAGTGTTGGTGACTATTTTAGCAACACTTCTTTTCTTAAGAAATCCAATGACCATTGTCTCACTTCTGATGTATATTGGACTGGGTTTGTTTTTTGCAGCCTATCTTGTCCCAAATTCGGTTAAGAAGGAAGTTTCCTTTTATGGTCATATTTTCCGAGATCTTGTATTGGTCATTGCTACGCTCATTTTCTTTTAGAGAAAGCTTGTTTTTATGGATGTTATGATGGTAAGTTTAGCAGGAAAATAGACACAAAAGAAAAGTTTTTGGTATAATAAGAGTATGTACACAAAAAATGAAGAAGAGCTACAAGCCTTAGGGGAACGCTTGGGCCATCTATTAGAAAAGAATGATGTTTTAATCTTAACTGGAGAGCTGGGTGCAGGTAAAACGACCTTTACTAAGGGACTTGCTAAAGGTTTACAGATTTCTCAAATGATTAAAAGTCCAACCTACACTATCGTAAGAGAGTATGAAGGTCGTCTTCCGCTTTACCACCTAGATGTTTATCGTATAGAGGGGGATGCTGATTCTATCGACTTGGATGAGTTTCTCTTTGGTGGTGGAGTGACTGCTATTGAGTGGGGCAATCTCTTAGGAGATGCCTTGCCAGATACTTATTTAGAATTGGAAATTCTAAAAGAAAAAGACGGTCGCAGATTACATTTCCAAGCAAAGGGGTTGCGTGCAGAAAAACTCTTAGAGGAGCTTCAACATGGAGTATGAATTGCTCATTAGGGAAGCAGAGCCTAAAGATGCAGCTGAATTAGTGGCTTTTTTAAATCGTGTGAGTTTGGAGACAGATTTTACCAGCTTAGACGGAGATGGTATTCTCTTGACTAGTGAGGAGATGGAAATATTCCTCAACAAGCAAGCTAGTTCGGACAATCAGATAACCTTACTTGCATTCTTAAATGATAAAATTGCTGGTATTATAAATATTACAGCTGACCAGCGCAAGAGAGTCCGTCATATTGGAGATCTCTTCATTGTGATTGGAAAAAGATATTGGAATAATGGATTGGGAAGTTTGTTGCTAGAAGAAGCGATAGAGTGGGCACAAGCAAGTGGCATTCTGCGTCGTCTCCAGCTGACTGTCCAAACTCGTAATCAAGCAGCAGTTCATCTTTATCAAAAGCATGGCTTTGTAATTGAAGGTCGCCAAGAGCGTGGAGCATATATAGAAGAAGGGAAATTTATCGATGTTTACTTGATGGGTAAACTGATAGATTAGTAGAAATATGGTTAAAAAAATTATTGGAATGGTGCTAGCTTTTCTAGCTGTGACAGTTTTAGGTGTCGGTGTTTTTGCGTATACTATTTATCAGCAAGGCACACAAACCTTATCAAAGACCTATAAAAAAATCGGAGAAGAAACCAAGGTTATCGAAGCAACAGAGCCTTTGACCATTCTGTTAATGGGGGTTGATACTGGGAATGTAGAGCGTACAGATCAATGGGCTGGAAATAGTGATTCCATGATTCTCTTGACTGTCAATCCACATACTAAGAAGACCATGATGCTGAGTTTGGAGCGTGATATCCTGACTAAAATTCAACATAAAGATGGTAGTATTGAAGAAGCGAAGTTAAACGCTGCCTATGCTGGTGGCGGTGCAGAACTTGCTATAGAAACAATTCAAAAGATGATGAATATCCACATCGATCGCTACATTATGGTTAATATGCAAGGATTGCAACAATTGGTAGATGCAGTGGGTGGGATTACGGTTAATAATACACTAGGTTTCCCAATCTCTATCAGTGACCAAGAAGAATTTAATACCATTTCTATCGGTGTTGGAGAGCAGACAATAAATGGAGAAGAAGCGCTTGTTTATTCACGCATGCGTTATCAAGACCCAGAAGGAGACTATGGTCGTCAAAAGCGTCAGCGTGAAGTCATTCAAAAAGTTGTTGAAAAAGTTCTTAGTTTGAATAGTGTCAGTCACTATCAGTCTATTTTAAAAGCCCTAAGTACTAATATGCAGACTAATATTGATTTGTCTGCGAAAAGTATTCCGAGCTTGTTGGGCTATAAAGATTCATTTAAAACCATTGAATCTCAACAATTGAAGGGTGAAGGAGAGATGTTGCAAGGTATTTCTTACCAGATTGTTTCGAGAGAGCATATGTTGGAAATGCAGAATATATTGCGACGTTCTTTGGGGCAAGAAGAAGTCACTCAGCTTGAAACAAATGTTGTCTTATTTGAAGATTTGTTTGGACGGGTGCCTGTTAGTGACGAAGATAATTAACTTTCTTGATACAAATAAAAAATTAATCGTGGGAAATTTCCTGCGATTTTTTCAAAAAAATACGAATAGATAGGTAGGAGGAAACATGAAAGCAGAAATCATTGCTGTTGGAACAGAGATTTTGACAGGACAGATTGTCAATACCAATGCTCAGTTTTTGTCGGAAAAACTAGCAGAAATTGGGGTAGATGTATATTTTCAGACGGCTGTAGGAGACAATGAAGCTCGTCTCTTGTCTTTGCTTGAGATTGCCAGTCAACGTAGCAGTCTGGTGATTTTGACAGGTGGTTTGGGGCCAACTGAGGACGATTTGACCAAACAAACTCTGGCTAAATTTTTAGGGAAAGAATTAGTCTTCGATCCTCAGGCTCAGGAGAAGTTGGATATCTTTTTTGCCCAGAGACCAGACTATGCCCGAACACCGAATAACGAAAGACAAGCTCAAATTGTAGAAGGAGCGACTCCGCTGCCAAACGAAACAGGACTGGCTGTGGGAGGAATGTTAGAGGTTGAAGGAGTGACCTATGTTGTACTTCCTGGTCCGCCAAGTGAATTGAAGCCTATGGTCTTAAATCAACTTCTACCCAAGTTGATGACAGGGAGCAAGCTGTATTCCCGAGTTCTTCGTTTCTTTGGAATTGGCGAAAGTCAGCTGGTGACGATTTTGGCTGATTTAATTGATAATCAAACAGATCCTACCTTGGCACCTTATGCAAAGACAGGAGAGGTAACCTTGCGTCTGTCAACAAAGGCTAGCAGTCAAGAAAAGGCAAATCAGGCGCTGGATATCTTAGAAAACCAAATCTTGAATCGACAGACTTTTGAAGAACTTTCTTTACGAGACCTTTGTTACGGGTATGGGGAAGAAACTAGTTTAGCCAGCATTGTGGTAGAAAAGCTGAAAAGGCAAGGGAAAACTATCACGGCTGCAGAGAGTTTGACGGCAGGGCTTTTCCAAGCTACAGTAGCAGATTTTTCAGGAGCTTCCAGTATATTTAAGGGTGGTTTTGTGACCTATAGCTTGGAGGAAAAATCAAAAATGTTGGATATTCCTGTCAAGGATTTGGAATACCATGGTGTGGTATCTGAATTTACAGCTCAGAAGATGGCTGAGCAGGCACGAATCAAGACCCAGTCTGATTTTGGCATTAGCTTGACTGGAGTGGCCGGACCAGATAGCCTAGAAGGACATCCAGCTGGGACAGTCTTCATAGGCTTGGCTCAAGAGAATGGAACTGAAGTCATAAAGGTGAATATTGGAGGCAGAAGTCGAGCAGATGTACGTCACATTGCGGTTATGCATGCCTTTAACCTAGTTCGCAAGGCTTTATTAAGTGACTAACTTTTGATATAATAGTAGATAGGTCTGAGGACCATTAGAATGTAGGAGAATAGAATGGCGAAAAAACCAAAAAAATTAGATGAAATTTCAAAAAAATTCGGGGCTGAACGTGAAAAAGCCTTGAATGACGCTCTTAAACTGATTGAGAAAGACTTTGGTAAAGGATCAATCATGCGTTTGGGTGAACGTGCCGAGCAAAAGGTGCAAGTGATGAGTTCAGGTTCTTTGGCTCTTGATATTGCCCTTGGTTCAGGTGGGTATCCTAAGGGGCGTATCATTGAAATTTATGGACCAGAGTCATCTGGTAAGACAACAGTTGCCCTTCATGCAGTTGCCCAAGCGCAAAAAGAAGGTGGTATTGCTGCCTTTATCGATGCGGAACATGCCCTCGATCCAGCTTATGCTGCGGCCCTTGGGGTCAACATTGATGAGTTGCTCTTGTCTCAACCAGACTCAGGAGAGCAAGGTCTTGAGATTGCAGGAAAATTGATTGACTCAGGTGCTGTAGATCTTGTCGTGGTCGACTCAGTTGCGGCCCTTGTCCCTCGTGCGGAAATTGATGGAGATATCGGAGATAGCCACGTTGGTTTGCAGGCTCGTATGATGAGCCAGGCCATGCGTAAGCTTGGTGCTTCTATCAATAAAACCAAAACAATTGCCATCTTTATCAACCAATTACGTGAGAAAGTTGGGGTCATGTTTGGAAATCCAGAAACAACTCCTGGTGGACGTGCTCTGAAATTCTACGCATCAGTCCGTTTGGATGTTCGTGGAAGTACGCAAATCAAGGGAACTGGTGACCAAAAAGATACCAATGTCGGTAAAGAAACTAAGATCAAGGTCGTGAAAAACAAGGTGGCTCCACCATTTAAGGAAGCCTTCGTTGAAATCATGTACGGAGAAGGGATTTCTAAGACTGGTGAGCTTTTGAAGATTGCAAGTGATTTGGATATCATCAAAAAAGCAGGAGCTTGGTACTCTTACAAGGATGAGAAAATCGGGCAAGGTTCTGAAAATGCTAAGAAATACTTGGCAGATAACCCAGAAGTCTTTGATGAGATTGACCATCAAGTCCGTGTTCAATTTGGTTTGATTGATGGAGAAGAAGCTTCTGTAGAAGGTGTTGAAACTAAAAAAGATGAAGCAGCTCAAGCAGATTCTGTGAATGAAGAAGTGACTCTTGACCTAGGCGATGAACTTGAAATCGAAATTGAAGAATAAGTTGTTAAAGTAGTGGATAAATCCACTGCTTTTTCGTTGCCTTGTTCTGGTTCTCAGCTCGCGCAAAGTTTGCTGTTTCTTGTCGCTCCTCTAGAAAGCTGATATAATAGTCTTATGAATAAAAAACGAACAGTGGATTTGATTCATGGTCCTATTCTTCCCTCGCTTTTGAGTTTTGCCTTCCCAATCTTGCTATCCAATATTTTCCAACAGCTCTATAACACTGCTGATGTCTTGATTGTTGGACGATTCCTTGGACAAGAATCCTTGGCGGCAGTAGGGGCAACAACTGCTATTTTTGACTTGATTATAGGCTTTACACTTGGTGTTGGTAATGGGATGGGGATTGTCATTGCTCGCTATTATGGGGCTCGGAATTTCACTAAAATTAAAGAAGCAGTAGCAGCCACCTGGATTTTAGGTGCTCTTTTGAGTGTTGTAGTGATGCTACTGGGCTTTCTTGGTTTGTATCCTCTCTTGCAATATTTAGATACTCCTGTAGAAATCCTTCCTCAGTCCTATCAATATATTTCTATGATTGTGACCTGTGTCGGTGTCAGCTTTGCTTATAATCTATTTGCAGCTTTGCTGCGATCTATTGGAGACAGTCTAGCTGCGCTTGGTTTTCTGATTTTCTCTGCTCTGGTTAATGTGGTTCTGGATCTCTATTTCATTACGCAATTGCATCTGGGAGTTCAATCCGCGGGACTAGCTACCATTATTTCGCAAGCCTTATCAGCGGTTCTCTGCTTTTATTATATCCGTAAGAGTGTGCCTGAGCTACTCCCTCAGCTCAAGCATTTTAAATGGGACAAAAGCTTGTACGCTGATCTCTTGGAGCAAGGTTTGGCTATGGGCTTGATGAGTTCGATTGTATCTATCGGCAGTGTGATTTTACAGTCTTCTGTTAATACCTTTGGTGCAGTGATTATTAGTGCCCAGACGGCGGCTCGACGTATTATGGCTTTCGCCCTTCTTCCTATGACCGCTATTTCTGCCTCGATGACGACCTTTGCTTCTCAGAATTTAGGTGCTAAGCGACCAGACCGCATTGTTCAAGGTCTTCGAATCGGCAGTCGTTTAAGTATGTCCTGGGCAATTTTTGTTTGTGTCTTCCTCTTTTTTGCCAGTCCATCCTTGGTTTCCTTCTTGGCTAGTTCGACAGATGGTTACTTGATAGAAAATGGCAGTCTGTACTTGCAAATCAGCTCAGCTTTTTATCCTATTTTGAGTCTTTTATTGATTTATCGCAATTGTTTGCAGGGCTTGGGGCAAAAAGTCCTTCCTCTGGTTTCTAGCTTTATCGAACTAATCGGGAAAATCGCTTTTGTGGTCTTGATTATCCCTT
>CAURES010000001.1:0-56141 GCA_963523725.1 uncultured Streptococcus sp. | reverse complement strand
GAGTGAAACTCGAAAGTTTAGATGAAATCGAGAACTATGCTCGTCAGTTACTGGCCAAAGGAGCTCAAAACGTCATTATCTCCATGGCTGGCGACGGTGCCCTTCTTGTCACATCTGAGGGAGCTTACTTCGCAAAACCTATCAAGGGAACAGTCAAAAATTCAGTTGGAGCTGGTGACTCTATGGTTGCTGGATTTACAGGTGAATTTGTCAAATCCAAAGACGCAGTAGAAGCCTTCAAATGGGGAGTAGCTTGTGGAACGGCAACCACCTTCTCAGACGACTTGGCAACGGCGGAATTTATTAAAGAAACATATGAAAAAGTTGAGGTAGAAAAACGATGAAAATTCAAGACCTATTGAGAAAAGATGTTATGTTGCTGGATTTGCAGGCGACTGAAAAAACAGCTGTCATCGACGAGATGATTAAAAGTTTGACAGACCACGGTTATGTGACAGATTTTGAAACATTTAAAGAAGGAATTTTGGCGCGTGAAGCTCTGACTTCTACAGGTTTGGGTGACGGAATCGCTATGCCTCACAGCAAAAACGCTGCTGTCAAAGAAGCGACAGTTCTCTTTGCCAAGTCAAACAAGGGTGTTGACTACGAGAGCTTGGATGGACAAGCAACCGACCTCTTCTTTATGATTGCAGCTCCAGAAGGTGCTAATGACACTCACTTGGCTGCCTTGGCAGAATTGTCTCAATACTTGATGAAAGATGGATTTGCTGACAAACTTCGCCAAGCAACATCAGCTGACCAAGTCATTGAGCTTTTTGACCAAGCTTCAGAAAAAACTGAGGAACCTGTTCAAGTACCTACCAATGACTCTGGTGACTTTATCGTTGCTGTTACAGCTTGTACAACAGGTATTGCCCACACTTACATGGCCCAAGAAGCTCTTCAAAAAGTAGCTACTGAAATGGGTGTTGGAATTAAGGTCGAAACCAACGGTGCTAGCGGTGTTGGAAATCAACTAACTGCAGAAGATATCCGCAAGGCTAAAGCTGTTATCATTGCGGCAGACAAGGCCGTTGAAATGGATCGTTTCGATGGCAAACCATTGATCAATCGTCCAGTTGCTGACGGTATCCGCAAGACAGAAGAGTTGATCAACTTGGCTCTTTCTGGAGATGCTGAAGTCTACCGTGCTGCTAATGGAGCCAAAGCCGCAACAACCTCTAACGAAAAACAAAGTCTTGGTGGTGCCTTCTACAAACACTTGATGAGTGGTGTCTCTCAAATGTTGCCATTCGTTATCGGTGGTGGTATCATGATTGCCCTTGCCTTCTTGATTGACGGTGCTTTGGGTGTTCCGAATGAAAACCTTGGTAATCTTGGTTCTTACCATGAGTTAGCTTCTATGTTCATGAAAATTGGTGGTGCAGCCTTTGGATTGATGCTCCCAGTCTTTGCAGGTTATGTTGCCTACTCTATCGCTGAAAAACCAGGTTTGGTAGCAGGTTTCGTGGCTGGTGCTATTGCCAAAGAAGGTTTTGCCTTTGGTAAAATTCCTTATGCCGCAGGTGGTGAAGCAACTTCAACTCTTGCAGGTGTCTCATCTGGTTTCCTAGGTGCCCTTGTTGGTGGATTTATTGCAGGTGCTTTGGTTCTTGCTATCAAGAAATACGTTAAAGTTCCTCGTTCACTTGAAGGTGCTAAATCAATCCTTCTCTTGCCACTTCTTGGAACAATCTTGACTGGATTTGTCATGCTAGCTGTTAACATCCCAATGGCAGCAATCAACACTGCTATGAATGACTTCCTAGGCGGTCTTGGAGGAGGTTCAGCTGTCCTTCTTGGTATCGTCCTTGGTGGAATGATGGCTGTTGACATGGGTGGACCAGTTAACAAAGCTGCTTATGTCTTTGGTACAGGTACGCTTGCAGCAACTGTTTCTTCAGGTGGTTCTGTAGCCATGGCAGCAGTTATGGCTGGAGGAATGGTGCCACCACTTGCTATCTTTGTCGCAACTCTTCTTTTCAAAGATAAATTTACTAAGGAAGAACGCAACTCTGGTTTGACAAACATCATCATGGGCTTGTCATTTATCACTGAGGGAGCAATTCCATTTGGTGCCGCTGACCCAGCTCGTGCGATCCCAAGTTTCATTCTTGGTTCAGCAGTAGCAGGCGGCCTCGTTGGTCTTACTGGTATCAAACTCATGGCGCCACATGGAGGAATCTTCGTTATCGCGCTTACTTCAAATTCTCTTCTTTACCTCGTTTCTGTCTTGGTAGGAGCAATCGTAAGTGGTGTGGTCTATGGTTACCTACGCAAACCACAAGCATAAAACTTAGATAGAAAATGAAAAGATTGGACCGTTTGGTGCAGTCTTTTTCTCTTTCCGAAATGCCTGTGAAATATGGTATAATAGAAGAATGGCAAACAAGAATACAAGTAAAACAAGACGGAGACCGTCTAAAGCAGAACTCGAAAGAAAAGAAGCGATTCAACGAATGTTGATTTCGTTGGGAATCGCACTTTTATTGATTTTCGCAGCCTTCAAATTAGGGGCTGCAGGTATAACCCTTTACAATCTAATTCGCTTGCTGGTAGGTAGCCTAGCTTATCTGGCAATATTTGGTATCCTACTCTATCTCTTCTTTTTCAAGTGGATACGAAAACAGGAAGGACTCTTATCTGGCTTTTTCACCATATTTGCTGGCTTGCTCTTGATTTTTGAGGCCTACTTAGTTTGGAAATATGGTTTGGATAAGTCGGTTTTAAAAGGAACCATGGCTCAGATTGTGACGGATTTGACTGGTTTTCGAACGACCAGTTTTGCTGGAGGGGGCTTGATTGGTGTCGCTCTTTATATTCCAACCGCCTTTCTCTTTTCAAATATCGGCACTTACTTTATTGGTTCTATCTTGATTTTAGTGGGTGCCCTCCTAGTCAGTCCTTGGTCTGTTTATGATATTGCTGAATTTTTCAGTAGAGGATTTGCCAAATGGCGAGAAGGGCATGAGCGTCGAAAAGAGGAACGCTTTGTCAAACAAGAAGAAAAAGCTCGCCAAAAGGCTGAGGAAGAGGCTAGATTAGAACAAGAAGAAGCTGAAAAAGCCTTACTCGATTTGCCTCCTGTTGATATGGAAACGGGTGAAATTCTGACAGCAGATGTTGTACTTGACGCTCCACCTTTTCCAGAAGAAGATTGGGTGGAACCAGAAATCATCCTGCCTCAACCAGAGCTTGAATTCCCTGAACAGGAAGATGGCTCTGATGATGAAGATGTACAGGTTGATTTTTCAGCCAAGGAAGCCCTTGAATATAAACTTCCAAGTTTACAACTCTTTGCCCCAGATAAACCCAAAGACCAGTCGAAAGAGAAGAAAATTGTTCGAGAAAACATCAAAATCCTAGAAGAAACCTTTGCTAGCTTTGGTATCAAGGTGACGGTTGAACGGGCCGAAATTGGGCCATCAGTGACCAAGTATGAAGTCAAGCCTGCAGTGGGTGTACGGGTCAACCGCATTTCCAATCTCGCAGATGATCTCGCTCTAGCCTTGGCGGCCAAGGATGTTCGGATTGAGGCTCCAATACCTGGTAAATCCTTAGTCGGAATTGAGGTACCTAACTCTGAGATTGCGACAGTTTCTTTCCGAGAACTATGGGAACAATCTCAAACGAAAGCAGAAAATCTCTTGGAAATTCCTTTAGGGAAGGCAGTTAATGGCACCGCAAGGGCTTTTGACCTTTCCAAAATGCCCCACTTGCTCGTCGCAGGTTCAACGGGTTCAGGGAAGTCAGTAGCGGTTAACGGCATTATCGCCAGCATTCTCATGAAGGCGAGACCCGACCAGGTCAAGTTTATGATGGTGGACCCTAAGATGGTTGAGTTGTCTGTTTACAATGATATTCCCCACCTCTTGATTCCAGTTGTGACCAATCCACGCAAGGCCAGCAAGGCTTTGCAAAAGGTTGTGGATGAAATGGAAAATCGTTATGAACTCTTTGCCAAGGTAGGAGTCCGTAATATTGCAGGCTTTAATGCCAAGGTAGAAGAGTTCAATGCCCAGTCTGAGTACAAGCAGGTTCCCCTACCGCTTATTGTCGTGATTGTGGATGAGTTGGCTGACCTTATGATGGTAGCCAGCAAGGAAGTGGAAGATGCCATCATTCGTCTTGGACAGAAGGCGCGTGCTGCAGGGATTCACATGATTCTTGCAACCCAGCGTCCATCCGTTGATGTCATCTCTGGTTTGATCAAGGCCAATGTTCCATCTCGTGTGGCTTTTGCGGTTTCATCAGGGACAGACTCCCGTACTATCTTGGATGAAAATGGAGCTGAGAAACTGCTTGGACGTGGAGATATGCTCTTTAAACCGATTGATGAAAATCATCCAGTTCGTCTGCAAGGATCCTTTATCTCGGATGATGATGTTGAACGCATCGTAAACTTTATCAAGGCTCAGGCGGATGCAGACTACGATGAGAGTTTTGATCCAGGTGAGGTTTCTGAAAATGAAGGTGAATTTTCAGATGGTGAATCTGGTGGGGATCCGCTTTTTGAAGAAGCCAAGGCTTTAGTCATCGAGACGCAGAAAGCCAGCGCCTCCATGATTCAGCGTCGTTTGTCAGTTGGATTTAACCGTGCGACCCGTCTCATGGAAGAGCTTGAGATGGCAGGTGTCATTGGTCCAGCTGAAGGTACCAAGCCAAGAAAAGTATTGCAACAATAAATTTCTCTCTTATACGGAAATGTGAACCTGACGTGATTTGAAGCGGATTATCTATGATGTATAATTAATTGAATCTAAACAAGCTGAAACAGATTTAGAATTTCTTTTAGATATATGAAGACTCCCCTTATAGTTTCTAGTGAATATTTGTTTTTCACTAGAAACTATAAGGGGAGCTTTTGTACTCATGTATGAGATAGATTTCTTTTTTTGTTTTATTAAACTGCATAGCTCACTTTTCAGCAGGAATCAGCTATTGTATTCGCTAGATGTTAGCTGACATCAATTCACTACTGTTTAAAATTTTGAGAGTTCTGCAGTTTTTGAGTTCAGTTTCTGTTTATTCACCAAAGAAAAATGGTGGGGCGAACCGTTTCAGCTCTTCAAAGCAATGTTGGGCTGCCTCTACATCTTCACAGATGACAAGGCAGACATCATCACCACAGAGGGTAGCGATAGCGTCAGGGAAACTCAAAGCATCAATGATAGAACCAAATGATTGAGCCAGTCCAGGAAGGGTTTTTAGTAGAACTTGATGTTGAACTGGGCGCATCAAGACAAGGGCATCTTCCATGTAGAGTTCAAGACGTTTTTCCCATTTTGAGATAGAGCCTGTATTGAGCACATAGTAAGAGTTATCTTCTTCTCGTACTTTTGACAGGTTCATACTTTTAATATCCCTCGAAAGTGTAGCTTGTGTAACTTGAATATCATTATCAGCAAGAAGAGCTTGTAGCTCAGCTTGAGTATGAATCTTGTTTTTCGTTACAAGAGCTCGTATGAGTTGGTGTCGGTGTTCAGATTTATTCATAATAATTTAACTCCTTTTTTAGTGAGGTAGGATAAGAGTAGACTGTTCAAGATCAACAGTCAGCTGGTAAGCGGTATTATCACGGATTGTGATTTCAAAGTCAGTAGTATAGAGGACTAAACGAAGAGTATCTCCTTCTTTTAACTTGTAAATAGTAGGTTGTAGTTCAAATTGGATGTCCATCCATTCATTTTCCTTAATATCCTCTACTAACAATAAATCATTTCTATTTTGTAAATTGAGGTAACCTTTTGTCACGACTCGTTGTGCATTTGGTCTAAATGGTAATTCACAGAGATTTTCCAACATATGGTAGCGTCCATTATCAATGGTTCTAGCACTTAAAATAGCTGGATAAGGTTGTAGGTATTTCTTCTGTCCAAATTCAAGCAGTTGTGCAGATAAGAGCCCCTTATTTGTACTGGATTTGATACGAAGATTGAGTTGGGCACGACCGTTCAAGTGAAGATCTTTGGTTACAGGAAGGTCAATAGTAATCTGATTGACTTTCCCTTGATAGAGTTCTGTATTGAAGGTCTGGTAGGTCTTACCATAACGCTCAAAATCTTTATCTGAGTACTGGTTTTGAATGACTTTCTCTTCTTGACCAAGTGAGAAGGTTTCAAAGTTTTCTTGCCTACCGAAGTTATCAAGTGATAACCAAGTCTGAGGAGCTGAATTGTCCTGCCAGATAACAGTAGGAAGTTGGAAATCTGTATCTTGTCCCAGTAATTTCTTTGTCAACAAAGCGTTTATGGACTCACGGAAGTCAATGGACTGCCAGTTGTTCATGTACACATGGGCACCATTATGGAAAAAGAGGTGCTTATTTATATGAGCAGGAAGAGCATGGAACATCTGGTAAACATGAAGTGGTTTGACATTCCAATCCTGTGAACCGTGGGTAAAGACAACCTCTGCTTTTACATTATGGGCATTCAGCAGATAGTTGCGATCATGCCAAAACTGGTTATAGTCGCCGGTCTTGCGATCCAGTTGTTCTTTTACTTTTTCTAAGTCAGATTGGTGAGCTTCATTGCCACGAATATAGTCGCCAGCCAAGAGATTACGTGAGTAGGTTAGTTCAGCCAGGGAGTCAAAGTCCTCGCCTGGATAACCACCAGGGCTAGTCACCAGACCGTTTTCACGGTAGTAGTTGTACCACGAAGAAATGCCTGCCTCGGCAATGATAACCTCTAAACCATCGACTCCTGTAGTCGCAAGACCATTGGACATGGTACCTAGATAAGAAAGTCCAGTTGTGGCTACTTTTCCATTTGACCAGTCAGCCTTGACTTGACGCTGGCGCGTGTGGTCGGTAAAGGCACGGCAACGACCATTGAGCCAGTCAATGACATTTTTATAAGCTTCGATTTGTTGATAGTCTCCGTTAGTCATGAAACCAGTAGAGTCTTTGGTACCAACACCTGACACATAGAGATTGGCAAAACCTCGTGGGAGGAAGTAGTCGTTGAGTGTATAGCTAGCATTGATGTGCGTTAGCTTTTCCTCAGCTTCTGACACAAGCTCAGCTTGACCTTGGGGGTGGACGAGATTGAGTTGAGGTTCCTCTAGTTCAATCTTATAAGCAGGTTTAACCTCAAGCTCGCCCTCCATCTTGTAGAGAGCCTTGTCACTAGCCTTGTCATTTGTTCCCTGATGATAAGGACTTGCTGTCATGATGGCAGGGATTTGCCCCTCGTAACGTGGACGAATAATGCTGACCTTGACTAAGTCTGGTAGACCTTTTTGGTCAGTATCGACACGAGACTCAACGTAGACCACTTCTCGAATAACATCATGGCTGGAAAAAGTTGCTAAACTCTTGCCGTTAAAGTAGTGGTAGTCATTATCCTCCGGAATAAGACCATCACTAACAAGTTGGTCGATAAGAGTATTTCCCTTTTTGGTGCGAGTATTGAGTAACTGATAGAGATTTTCAATCAAGTCACCGTATACAATAGGAAATCCAGTCTCTTTACGAAAAGATTCACTGTCTTCGAAGTCAATCAAATAAGAAAAGCCTAAAAGTTGAAAAGCAACAGTATAAAAAATATCTGCTGTCAGTTCATCTTCTGATTGAAAAAATGTTAGCAGGTCTGTTTTTTTATCAGCTGCTAGGATGGAAAGTGGGTAGTTGGTGTCTTGATAAGTGAAAAAGAAACGACTTAGAAAAGACTCCAATATCTTTTTATTTGTTGACTCAGATGGAAAATCAAATCCATACTTTTTTAATTCATATAAAATAGTATCTCTTGGAAGTGATAAATAGCTGAATTGATTAAAGCGCATAAAACCTCCTTGTAAAATAATAATTAAGGTTATTATATCAAAAAAATAGGAGAAAGGGAATCATTAAGTGAGAAAGAAATTAATTAAAGAATAATGAATATTATTTATATGAAAAACAGGTACAACTCTATAGTTCAAAACAAGTTATCATAGTAAATAGATTAAGTGGATGTGTCTTTCTGTTTTAAAAGATATATTCACTTCTTGGGATAAAAAAGTAAAAAAATTACCGGATCATTTGATTCTTTAAATGTATTTTTGCTTTTTTCGTTCAAAAAATTTTACTTTAAGGATAAAATTTTTACTTTAAGGATAAAATAGAGATAGGAGTCATTGCTTTTGTCTTTCTCTTTTTGAAAATGGTATAATATAGTGAGAAGGATAGAGGAGAAGTGTAAATTGATCGCACAACTAGATACAAAAACAGTCTATAGTTTTATGGAGAGTGTCATTTCAATCGACAAGTATGTGAGAGTAGCAAAAGACTATGGCTACACTCATTTGGCTATGATGGATATTGATAATCTTTATGGTGCTTTTGACTTTCTAGAGGTTACAAAAAAATATGGCATTCATCCTTTATTAGGGCTTGAAATGACTGTATTTGTGGGTGCTCAGGAAGTGAATCTGCGCTTTTTAGCTCTATCTAGTGTGGGCTATCAGCAGTTGATGAAGCTTTCAACAGCCAAGATGCAGGGGGAGAAAAATTGGTCAGTTTTATCTCAGTACCTGGAGGATATTGCGGTAATTGTGCCTTATTTTGATGGACTGGAGTTGTTAAATTTAGGCTGTGATTACTATATAGGGGTTTATCCGGAAACACTAGCCAGCGAATTTCATCATCCAATCTTGCCCCTCTATCGGGTCAATACATTTGAAAGTAAGGATAGAGAAGTTCTACAAGTATTAACAGCGATTAAAGAAAACCTACCGCTCAGAGAAGTCCCTTTGCGCTCGCGACAAGATGTCCTTATATCAGCAAGTTCTTTAGAGAAACTATTCCAAGAACGTTTTCCTCAAGCCTTGGAAAACTTAGAAAAGCTTATTTCAGGTATTTCTTATGACTTGGATACTAGTTTGAAACTGCCTCGTTTTAATCCAGCGAGACCAGCAGTAGAAGAGTTGAGAGAACGCGCTGAGCTTGGGCTTGCTCAGAAGGGGTTGTCTAGTAAAGAATATCAAGACCGTCTAGACCAAGAATTGGCTGTTATTCATGATATGGGCTTTGATGATTATTTCTTGGCTGTCTGGGATTTGTTGCGTTTCGGACGTTCGAATGGCTATTATATGGGAATGGGACGGGGGTCTGCGGTAGGCAGTTTGGTTTCTTATGCCTTGGACATCACCGGGATTGATCCTGTGGAGAAGAATCTCATTTTTGAACGTTTCCTTAATCGTGAACGTTATACAATGCCTGATATTGATATAGATATCCCTGATATTTATCGTCCAGATTTTATCAGGTATGTTGGCAATAAGTATGGTAGTAAACATGCTGCACAAATCGTTACTTTTTCTACTTTTGGTGCCAAGCAGGCTTTGCGTGATGTTTTGAAACGCTTTGCTGTTCCAGAGTATGAATTATCTGCAATTACTAAGAAAATCAGTTTTCGTGATAATCTCAAGTCAGCCTATGAGGGAAATCTCCAGTTTCGTCAGCAAATCAATAGTAAGCTAGAATACCAAAAAGCCTATGAAATTGCTTGCAAGATTGAGGGGTATCCCAGACAAACCTCTGTCCATGCGGCTGGTGTTGTGATCAGTGACCAAGATTTGACCAACTACATCCCTCTAAAGCATGGTGACGAAATTCCACTGACTCAGTATGATGCTCATGGAGTTGAAGCAAGTGGACTTTTGAAGATGGATTTTCTGGGACTACGAAATTTGACCTTTGTCCAGAAAATGCAAGAGTTGCTTGCTGAAACAGAAGGTATTCACCTTAAAGTCGAAGAAATAGATTTGGAAGACAAAGAAACGTTAGCTTTATTTGCTTCTGGTAATACAAAAGGTATCTTTCAATTTGAGCAACCTGGTGCCATTCGCTTGCTCAAGCGTGTGCAGCCAGTCTGTTTTGAAGATGTCGTAGCAACTACTTCCCTAAATCGACCAGGTGCTAGTGATTATATCAATAATTTTGTGGCAAGAAAGCATGGGCAGGAAGAAGTGACTGTTCTAGATCCAGCTCTGGAGGATATTTTGGCTCCAACTTACGGCATTATGCTCTATCAGGAGCAGGTTATGCAGGTTGCTCAGCGCTTTGCTGGATTTAGTCTCGGGAAGGCCGATATTTTGCGTCGGGCTATGGGGAAAAAGGATGCCTCTGCTATGCATGAGATGAGAGCTTCCTTTATTCAGGGAGCATTAAAAGTAGGTCATACTGCGGAAAAGGCAGAGCAGGTCTTTGATGTTATGGAGAAGTTTGCAGGTTATGGTTTTAACCGTTCTCATGCCTATGCATACTCAGCCTTGGCTTTCCAGTTGGCCTATTTCAAAACACATTATCCAGCAATTTTTTATCAGGTTATGTTGAATTCTGCAAACAGTGATTACTTAATAGATGCACTTGAAGCAGGCTTTGAAGTGGCGCCTCTATCCATCAACACCATTCCCTATCACGATAAAATTACAAACAGGGCCATCTATCTAGGATTGAAATCGATTAAGGGAGTCAGCAAGGAATTGGCTCTATGGATTCTTGAAAATAGACCCTATTCCAACATTGAAGATTTTGTAGCTAAATTACCTGAGAATTATCTGAAACTTACTCTGCTAGAACCTTTGGTAAAAGTTGGTCTTTTTGATTCATTTGAAAAAAATCGTCAAAAAGTATTCAATAATTTAGTTAATATATTTGAATTTGTAAAAGAGTTAGGAAGTTTGTTCGGGGATACAATTTATAGCTGGCAGGAATCGGAAGATTGGACGGAACAAGAAAAATTCTATATGGAACAAGAACTTTTAGGGATAGGTGTCAGTAAACATCCCCTACAAGCTATTGCAAGTAAGGCTATTTACCCGATTACCCCAATTGGGAATTTGTCAGAAAATAGCTACGCTATTATTTTGGTTGAAGTTCAGAAAATAAAAGTAATTCGTACCAAAAAGGGCGAAAACATGGCTTTCTTACAGGTAGATGACAGTAAGAAAAAATTGGATGTTACTCTCTTTTCAGACTTATATCGACAGGTTGGGCAGGAAATAAAAGAGGGAGCCTTCTACTATATAAAAGGAAAAATCCAGTCACGTGATGGCCGTTTGCAAATGATTGCACAAGAAATAAGAGAAGCAGTTGCTGAACGCTTTTGGATACAGGTGAAGAATCATGATTCGGATCAAGAAATTTCACGTATTTTAGACCAATATAAAGGCCCAATCCCAGTCATCATCAGGTATGAAGAGGAACAGAAAACAATCGTTTCTCCCCATCATTTTGTAGCTAAATCCAATGAATTAGAAGCGAAATTGAATGAAATGGTTATGAAAACGATTTTTCGCTAAAAATACGGAAAATAGAAGAATTTTAAAATCAAATGTGGTATAATCAATAAGAATGTTAAAAGAAAAAGGAGCATAACCAATATGAAACGTATTGCTGTTTTGACTAGTGGTGGAGACGCCCCTGGTATGAACGCTGCCATCCGCGCAGTTGTTCGTCAAGCAATTTCAGAAGGAATGGAAGTATTTGGTATCTATGATGGATATGCTGGTATGGTTGCTGGTGAAATTCATCCCCTAGATGCAGCTTCAGTAGGAGACATCATTTCTCGTGGTGGTACTTTCCTTCACTCAGCTCGTTACCCAGAGTTCGCTCAACTTGAAGGGCAACTTAAAGGGATTGAGCAATTGAAAAAACACGGGATTGAAGGTGTAGTTGTTATCGGTGGTGACGGATCTTACCACGGCGCTATGCGTTTGACTGAACATGGCTTCCCAGCTATCGGTCTTCCAGGTACAATCGATAACGATATCGTTGGTACTGACTTCACAATCGGTTTTGACACAGCGGTTACGACTGCTATGGACGCTATCGATAAGATTCGTGATACATCATCAAGTCACCGTCGTACTTTTGTAATCGAAGTTATGGGACGTAACGCTGGTGATATCGCTCTTTGGGCTGGTATTGCAACTGGTGCTGATGAAATCATCATTCCTGAAGAAGGATTCAAGATTGAAGATATCGTAGAAAGCATTAAATGTGGTTATGAGTGTGGTAAAAAACACAACATCATCGTCTTGGCAGAAGGTGTGATGTCAGCAGCTGAATTTGGTAAAAAACTAAAAGAAGCTGGGGATACAAGCGACCTTCGTGTGACAGAACTTGGACATATTCAACGTGGTGGTTCTCCAACTGCGCGTGACCGTGTATTGGCGTCACGTATGGGTGCGCATGCTGTTAAACTTCTTAAAGAAGGTATCGGTGGTGTTGCGGTTGGTATCCGTAACGAGAAAATGGTTGAAAATCCAATTCTTGGAACTGCAGAAGAAGGAGCATTGTTTAGCTTGACTGCAGATGGTAAGATTGTGGTTAACAACCCACACAAAGCTGACCTTGAGCTATCTAGCTTGAATAAGAGCTTGTCATAATTTACAATTTAGTTAATAAGACCAAAAAGGTCATATATATAAAGGAGTCACAAAAATCATGAACAAACGTGTAAAAATCGTTGCAACTTTGGGTCCTGCGGTAGAAATCCGTGGTGGTAAAAAATTTGGTGATGACGGATACTGGGGTGAAAAACTTGATGTTGAAGCTTCAGCTAAAAACATTGCTAAATTGATTGAAGCTGGTGCTAACACATTCCGTTTCAACTTCTCACACGGTGACCACCAAGAACAAGGTGAGCGTATGGCAACTGTTAAACTTGCTGAAAAACTTGCAGGTAAAAAAGTTGGTTTCCTTCTTGATACAAAAGGACCAGAAATCCGTACAGAATTGTTCGAAGGTGAAGCTAAAGAGTATTCATACAAAACTGGTGAAAAAATCCGTGTTGCAACTAAACAAGGAATCAAATCAACTCGTGAAGTGATTGCATTGAACGTTGCTGGTGCTCTTGATATCTATGATGATGTTGAAGTTGGTCGTCAAGTTTTGGTTGACGATGGTAAACTTGGTCTTCGTGTGGTTGCTAAAGATGACGCAACTCGTGAATTTGAAGTTGAAGTTGAAAACGATGGCGTAATTGCTAAACAAAAAGGTGTTAACATCCCTAACACTAAAATTCCTTTCCCAGCTCTTGCTGAACGTGATAACGATGATATCCGCTTTGGTCTTGAACAAGGTATCAACTTCATCGCGATTTCATTCGTACGTACTGCAAAAGATGTGAACGAAGTTCGTGCAATCTGTGAAGAAACTGGAAACGGACACGTTCAATTGTTCGCTAAAATTGAAAACCAACAAGGTATCGATAACTTGGATGAAATCATCGAAGCTGCTGATGGTATCATGATCGCTCGTGGTGACATGGGTATCGAAGTACCATTCGAAATGGTTCCAGTTTACCAAAAAATGATCATCACTAAAGTGAACGCTGCAGGTAAAGTTGTTATCACTGCAACAAACATGCTTGAAACAATGACTGAAAAACCACGTGCAACTCGTTCAGAAGTATCAGACGTATTTAACGCTGTTATCGACGGAACTGACGCAACAATGCTTTCAGGTGAGTCTGCAAACGGTAAATACCCACTTGAGTCAGTAACTACAATGGCTACAATCGATAAGAACGCTCAAACTCTTCTTAACGAATACGGACGTTTGAACTCAGATTCATTCGAACGTAACTCTAAGACAGAAGTAATGGCTTCAGCTGTTAAAGATGCTACTAACTCAATGGATATTAAATTGGTTGTAACTCTTACTAAGACAGGTCACACTGCACGTTTGATCTCTAAATACCGTCCAAATGCTGACATCTTGGCATTGACATTCGACGAATTGACAGAACGTGGATTGATGTTGAACTGGGGTGTTATCCCAATGTTGACAGATGCTCCATCTTCAACTGACGATATGTTCGAAATTGCTGAACGTAAAGCAGTTGAAGCAGGTCTTGTAGAATCTGGTGACGATATCGTTATTGTTGCTGGTGTACCAGTTGGAGAAGCTGTTCGTACAAACACAATGCGTATCCGTACAGTACGTTAATTAATAGAAAAATAGCCTATCGTATCAAGCTGTCTAGCCTGTATGATGGGCTTTTTTGTATATGGGAAAAGTTTTCTACTTTTGATTTAATGCAACTGTAGCTAAAGAGTAAATCGTTGCTTGTTCCATACTTTTTGTGATGTGAGTATAAATCTGATTGGTAGTCTTTTTGTCTTCATGCCCAAGCCATGACATGATAGCTTTTAAAGGGATGTTGTTTTTTTGAACGAAAATTTCATAAAATGTTTAGTTCTTATAGTGGATTACAACTAGAATAGTACGCCGAGGCTGCTAAAACATTTCTAGAAATTAATTTGTTCATATTTTATTTCAATCTACTATAATATAGATAAAAAACAACTCCCTGATGATCAAGGAGTTGTCTATGGCTAAATTAGTTTTTAGAAGCTTCTTGGAATTCTGGGTTTTTCCATGCTTCGTCAATGATAGCTTGCAATTCTTTAGCAGATGCTTGCATTTTTTGAGTTTCTGCGTCGTTCAATGGGATATTTACTGGACGAACGATACCATGTGCACCAACAACAGCTGGTTGACCGATAAAGACATTCTTAACTCCGTATTGACCTTCTTGGAATACTGAAAGTGGAAGTACTGCGTTTTCGTCGTCCAGGATTGCTTTAGTGATACGAGCAAGGGCTACTGCGATACCGTAGTATGTTGCACCTTTTTTGTTGATGATTGTGTAGGCTGCATCACGAACACCTTCGAACAATTCAATCAATTCAGCTTCTTGAACATTTTGAGTGTCTTTAAGGAATTCTTCAAGGTTTACACCAGCGATGTTAGCATGTGACCAAACAGCGAACTCAGAGTCACCGTGTTCACCCATGATGTAGGCGTGAACTGAACGAGCATCTACATCCAATTTTTCAGCAAGTGCTTGACGGAAACGAGCTGAGTCAAGTGAAGTACCTGAACCGATAACGCGTTCTTTAGGGAAACCAGAGAATTTCCAAGTTGAGTAAGTCAAAACGTCAACTGGGTTAGCAGCAACAAGGAAGATACCTTTGAAACCTGATTCAACAACTTGAGTTACGATTGATTTGTTGATAGCAAGGTTTTTACCTACAAGGTCAAGACGAGTTTCACCTGGTTTTTGAGGAGCACCTGCAGTGATTACAACAAGGTCAGCGTCTGCACAGTCAGAGTATTGAGCTGCATAGATTTTTTTAGGTGAAGTGAAGGCAAGGGCGTGACTAAGGTCAAGCGCGTCACCAACAGCTTTTTCATGCAATTGTGGAATTTCGATAATTCCAAGCTCTTGTGCAATTCCTTGGTTAACAAGTGCAAAAGCGTAAGAAGAACCTACAGCACCATCACCGACAAGGATAACTTTTTTGTGTTGTTTAGTTGAAGTCATTATTCTAAACATCTCCTTAATTTTATTCAGGGATTTCCCCAGTTATTTTAATTCTATCACTTTTAAAAAGCTTTGTCACGAATATGCCTTGGAGTTCTTGATGTAAACGTTTTAGCTAATTTGGATACCTGAAATATGGCGGACATTATGGTATAATATTATTAATTACTAATAGTGAAATGAGGCATTTATTAATGCAGGATAGAAATTTAGTGAATGTCAATCTGACAAAGGAGATGAAGACGAGCTTTATCGATTACGCCATGAGTGTTATCGTAGCGCGGGCTCTTCCTGATGTTCGAGATGGCTTGAAACCTGTTCACCGTCGGATTCTCTATGGAATGAATGAATTGGGTGTTACTCCAGACAAACCCCATAAAAAATCTGCTCGTATTACAGGGGACGTCATGGGTAAATACCACCCACACGGGGATTCCTCTATCTATGAAGCAATGGTCCGCATGGCTCAATGGTGGAGCTACCGTTACATGCTTGTAGATGGGCATGGAAACTTTGGTTCCATGGATGGAGATGGTGCTGCCGCCCAGCGTTACACTGAGGCACGTATGAGCAAGATTGCTCTAGAGATGCTTCGTGATATCAATAAAAATACAGTTGATTTCGTCGATAACTATGATGCAAATGAACGTGAACCCTTAGTCTTGCCAGCGCGCTTTCCAAACATTTTGGTTAATGGAGCAACTGGTATTGCTGTTGGGATGGCAACCAATATTCCGCCTCATAACTTGGGAGAAACCATTGATGCGGTGAAGTTGGTCATGGACAATCCTGAAGTGACTACCAAGGACTTGATGGAAGTCTTGCCTGGGCCAGATTTTCCAACTGGTGCTCTCGTTATGGGGAAATCAGGCATTCATAAGGCTTATGAAACAGGTAAAGGTTCTATTGTCCTTCGTTCTCGTACTGAAATTGAAGAAACTAAGACTGGCCGTGAGCGCATCGTTGTAACGGAATTTCCTTACATGGTCAATAAAACCAAGGTGCATGAGCATATTGTTCGTTTGGTTCAGGAAAAACGTATTGAGGGCATCACAGCAGTTCGTGATGAATCAAACCGTGAAGGTGTTCGATTTGTTATCGAAGTTAAGCGCGATGCCTCAGCCAATGTTATCCTCAATAACCTCTTCAAGATGACCCAGATGCAAACCAACTTTGGTTTCAATATGCTTGCTATCCAAAATGGTGTACCGAAGATTTTGTCCCTTCGTCAGATTTTGGATGCTTATATCGAGCACCAAAAAGAAGTGGTCGTTCGTCGTACTCGTTTTGATAAGGAAAAAGCGGAAGCGCGTGCGCATATCTTAGAAGGTCTCTTGATTGCGCTAGACCATATCGACGAAGTGATTCGTATTATCCGTGCTAGTGAAACGGATGCGGAAGCCCAAGCTGAGTTGATGAGTAAGTTTAAGCTTTCTGAACGACAAAGTCAAGCTATCCTAGATATGCGCCTTCGTCGTTTGACAGGTTTGGAACGCGATAAGATTCAGTCTGAGTATGATGACCTCTTGGCTCTGATTGCGGATTTAGCAGATATTCTTGCTAAACCAGAACGTGTTTCTCAAATCATCAAAGAAGAATTGGATGAAGTTAAGCGTAAGTTTGGCGACCAACGTCGTACAGAGTTGATGGTCGGTGAAGTATTGAGTCTTGAAGATGAGGATTTGATTGAAGAATCGGATGTCTTGATTACGCTTTCTAATAAGGGATACATCAAACGTCTGGACCAAGCTGAATTTACTGCTCAAAAACGTGGTGGCCGCGGTGTTCAAGGTACAGGTGTTAAGGATGACGATTTTGTTCGTGAGTTAGTGTCGACTAGCACCCATGATCACCTGCTCTTCTTCACAAATAAAGGACGCGTCTATCGCCTGAAAGGATATGAAATTCCTGAGTATGGTCGGACGGCCAAAGGACTACCAGTAGTTAATCTCTTGAAATTGGATGAAGGCGAAAGTATTCAGACGATTATCAATGTTGAGTCTGAACGCAGTGATGATGCTTATCTCTTCTTTACAACCCGTCATGGTATTGTGAAGAGAACAAGCGTTAAGGAATTTGCTAACATTCGTCAGAATGGTCTCAAGGCTTTGACCCTCAAGGATGAAGATGAGTTGATTAATGTCTTGTTGACGGAAGAAGATACGGATATTATCATTGGTACCAAGTTTGGGTATGCAGTTCGCTTTAATCAATCAGCCGTTCGCGGCATGAGTCGTATCGCCACAGGTGTGAAAGGTGTTAATCTCCGTGAGGGAGACACAGTAGTTGGTGCTAGCGTAATTACTGATCAAGACGAGGTTCTTATCATCACAGAAAAAGGATATGGTAAGCGTACAGTCGCGACTGAATATCCAACAAAAGGTCGTGGTGGTAAAGGGATGAAGACGGCTAATGTGGCTGAAAAAAATGGTCCTCTATCAGGTCTCTTGACTGTGAAAGGTGATGAAGACTTGATGATTATCACTGATACTGGTGTCATGATTCGAACCAATGTTGCCAATATTTCACAAACAGGACGCTCAACTATGGGAGTTAAAGTAATGCGTCTGGATCAAGATGCTAAAATTGTGACCTTTACAACGGTTGCAGCGGCAGAAAAAGAAGAAGTTGGGACAGAAAACGAAACAGAAGGTGAAGCATAATGTCTCAAAAAAATAATAAAAAGAAAAACAAACGAAAAAATCTACTGACCAATATCCTGGCAGGATTTCTGATACTACTATCAATTGCTTTGATTTTTAATGCTAAAATTCGTGATATTTTCATAGTTTGGAATACCAATAAGTACCAAGTTAGTCAGGTATCAAAAGAAAAAATAGAAGAAAATCAGGATACAGAAGGAAATTTTGATTTTGATTCTGTCAATGCTATCTCTTCTGAAGCGGTTCTAGCTTCTCAATGGGATGCTCAAAAATTACCAGTTATCGGCGGAATTGCAGTTCCTGAATTAGAAATGAATCTGCCAATTTTTAAAGGTCTTGATAATGTCAATCTCTTCTATGGTGCTGGTACGATGAAACGCGATCAAGTGATGGGGAAAGGAAATTATAGTCTAGCTAGTCATCATATTTTTGGTGTCAATAATGCTAATAAAATGTTATTTTCTCCTTTGGATAACGCTAAAAATGGTATGAAGATTTATCTAACCGATAAGGATAAAGTTTATACTTATGAAATACGTGAAGTCAAACGTGTTACACCGGATCGTGTTGATGAAGTTGATGATAGAGATGGGGTAAATGAGATTACATTAGTAACCTGTGAAGACCTTGCTGCTACAGAACGTATTATTGTAAAAGGCGATTTGAAAGAAACAAAAGATTATTCACAAACATCTGATGAAATCCTAACAGCTTTCAATCAACCATATAAACAATTTTATTAATACAAATCAGTGAAATCCTGGATTTCACTGATTTTTTAAGCTTTTCATAAGAATAAACTTTTATGAAATACAGAAAACGCTTCCTTAATTTTAACGTTTGTGATATAATTATCAGGTAAAAAATTTTTAGGAGTTTATTATGGTTTCTTCAGAATTTATCTCAAAGATTGAATTTGCTTGCAAGAAGAAGGAAAGTCTTTATAGTCAAAGCAAATTTAAGTATGCGATTCGTTCTATGTTCGCAGGTGCATTTTTAACCTTCAGTACAGCTGCTGGTGCAGTTGGGGCTGACTTGATTAATAAAATTGCACCAGGTAGTGGACGTTTCCTATTCCCCTTTGTCTTTGCTTGGGGATTGGCCTACATTGTTTTCTTGAATGCCGAGTTGGTAACATCAAACATGATGTTCTTGACTGCTGGTAGTTTCTTGAAAAAAATCTCTTGGAGAAAAACAGCTGAGATTTTACTTTACTGTACCTTGTTCAACCTTATTGGGGCCTTGATAGCAGGTTGGGGCTTTGCTCATTCGGCAGCCTATGCACATCTGACTCACGATAGTTTCATCTCAGGGGTTGTTGAGATGAAGTTAGGCCGCTCAAATGAATTAATCTTGCTTGAGGCAATTTTGGCAAATATTTTCGTAAATATTGCGATTCTTTCATTTGTTTTGGTCAAAGATGGTGGTGCCAAACTTTGGCTTGTGTTGTCAGCGATTTACATGTTTGTATTCTTAACAAACGAGCACATCGCAGCAAACTTTGCTTCATTCGCGATTGTAAAATTCAGTGTTGCTGCTGATTCAATTGCTAACTTCGGTGTTGGAAATATTCTTCGTCACTGGGGTGTAACCTTCGTTGGAAACTTTATCGGAGGAGGCCTCTTGATGGGTCTTCCATATGCCTTCCTCAATAAAAATGAAGATACTTATGTAGATTAAGAAAATGAGCACGATTGAGTCGTGCTTTTTTCATTTTTAAAATAAGGTAATAGCTATTTCTTATATCAAAATATAGAAAACTGATATTGGTAAACTATACCTTAAGGTGCTACAATATCCTTAATGAAACTATATGGAGGTCGCCTTATGACTCGTGATTTTAAATTTGAAACTTTGCAACTACATGCTGGTCAAGTTGTGGATCCAGCTACCAAGTCTCGTGCAGTGCCGATTTATCAAACAACATCCTTCGTTTTTGATGACACGCAGGAAGGTGCTGATCTATTTGCCTTGAGAAAACCAGGGAATATCTATACTCGCATCACCAACCCTACAACAGCTGCCTTTGAAGAAAGAATCGCTGCTCTTGAAGGTGGTGTTGGAGCTCTTGCAACAGCATCAGGTATGGCCGCGGTTACTTATACGATTTTGGCGCTTGCCCATGCTGGTGACCATGTAGTAGCGGCATCAACTATTTATGGTGGAACCTTCAATCTTTTGAAAGAAACCCTTCCTCGATATGGTATCACAACAACCTTTGTGGATGTGGATAATTTGGAGGAAGTGGAAGCAGCGATCAAAGACAATACCAAACTTGTTCTGATTGAAACATTGGGCAATCCCTTGATTAACATTCCTGACTTGGAAAAACTGGCTGAGATTGCTCATAAGCATCAGATTCCACTTGTTTCTGACAATACCTTTGCAACTCCTTACTTGATTAATGTCTTTTCTCACGGTGTAGATATTGCCATTCACTCAGCGACTAAGTTTATCGGTGGGCATGGTACGACTATTGGTGGAGTGATTGTCGATAGCGGTCGTTTTGACTGGGAGGCTTCAGGGAAATTCCCTCAATTTGTTGACGAAGACCCAAGTTACCACAATTTGAGTTATACTCGTGATGTGGGTGCAGCAGCTTTTATTATCGCTGTCCGTGTTCAATTGCTTCGTGATACAGGTGCGGCATTGTCTCCATTTAATGCCTTCCTTTTGCTACAAGGACTTGAAACTCTTTCACTTCGGGTGGAACGCCATGTGCAAAATGCTGAGAAAATTGTTGATTTCCTTGTCAACCATCCTAAGGTAGAAAAGGTAAATTATCCAAAACTTGCAGATAGCCCTTATCATGCCTTGGCTGAGAAATATTTTCCAAAAGGTGTGGGTTCAATCTTTACCTTCCATGTCAAAGGTGGGGAGGCAGAAGCTCGCAAGGTAATTGATCATTTAGAAATCTTCTCTGACCTTGCAAACGTGGCAGATGCTAAATCGCTTGTTGTCCATCCAGCAACAACCACCCACGGTCAATTGTCAGAAAAAGACCTAGAAGCAGCAGGTGTCACACCAAACCAAATCCGCTTGTCTATCGGTCTTGAAAATGTAGAAGATTTGATTGAAGACTTGCGCTTGGCCTTGGAAAAAATTTAAAGTAAAAGAAGATAAACAGTGGGTTTCGACTCGCTGTTTTTGATTTTCCCTAAGGCATGATATAATGGTTAAAGAAGTCTAGAAAGAGGAACGTTATGAACGAAATCAAATGCCCTAATTGTGGGGAAGTATTTACAGTAAATGAAAGTCAGTACGCTGAACTCTTGTCCCAAGTAAGAACGGCAGAGTTTGATAAGGAACTGCACGATCGGATGAAGCAGGAACTGGCTTTGGCTGAGCAAAAGATCATGAATGAACAACAGACTAAACTGGCTCAAAAAGACCAAGAAATTGCACAATTGCAGAGTCAAATCCAAAACTTTGATATAGAGAAAGAATTGGCCAAGAAAGAAGTTGAACAAACAAGCCATGAGGCTTTATTGGCTAAGGACAAGGAAGTGCAGGCCTTGGAAAACCAATTGGCCACCTTGCGTTTGGAGCATGAAAATCAACTGCAAAAGACCCTTTCTGACCTAGAAAAAGAACGGGATCAGGTTAAAAATCAGCTCCTACTGCAAGAAAAGGAAAACGAGCTTTCTCTTGCTTCAGTTAAGCAAAACTACGAAGCTCAACTCAAGGCAGCTAGTGAACAAGTCGAATTTTATAAGAATTTCAAAGCCCAACAATCTACAAAAGCTATCGGGGAAAGTCTGGAACAGTATGCAGAGAGTGAGTTTAACAAGGTACGAAGTTTTGCCTTTCCAAATGCTTACTTTGAGAAGGATAACAAGGTCTCTGCGCGTGGGTCTAAGGGAGATTTTATCTTCCGTGAGAGTGATGAAAATGGAGTGGAAATCATTTCTATCATGTTTGAGATGAAAAACGAAGCGGATGGAACAGAGAAGAAGCACAAGAATGCAGATTTTTACAAGGAATTGGACAAGGACCGTCGGGAGAAGAACTGTGAATATGCGGTTTTGGTGACCATGCTTGAGGCTGATAATGACTACTTTAACACAGGGATTGTTGACGTCAGCCACGAGTATGAAAAGATGTATGTGGTTCGTCCTCAATTCTTTATCCAGTTGATTGGGCTCTTACGTAATGCGGCGCTAAATTCCCTAAAATACAAGCAGGAGTTAGCGCTTGTTCGCGAGCAAAATATAGACATTACGCATTTTGAGGAAGACTTGGATGCCTTTAAACAGGCCTTTGCTAAGAACTATAATTCAGCTTCGACCAACTTTGGTAAAGCAATCGATGAAATCGACAAGGCCATAAAACGGATGGAAGAGGTTAAAAAGTTCCTAACAACATCTGAAAACCAACTCCGTCTGGCTAATAATAAGCTGGAAGATGTCTCTGTCAAGAAATTGACACGTAAAAATCCAACCATGAAAGCGAAGTTTGAAGCACTGAAGGGGGAGTGAGGAAATAAGTTATGGAAGATGATCTTAATTATGAAAATTTGATAGATGATGTAACCGAGGCTATAAAAAAGTTAAACTTAGTAATTTTTATTGGCGCAGGGGTTTCAATTGCTCAAGGTTATCCTAATTGGAACAATTATATTGAACATCTTATTAAGTATTGGCAAGGACAAGTTTTATCGGTAAGTGGTGAAAAAAGGCTTGGAAGAGAACATCACGTAGTTTTTGATTTAATTAGCAAATCTAGTATTAGTAATAAACGTAAAGTGGATCTAGTAAACTATGAATTAAAAAAAGTTTTTGGTGAAGATTTTGAAAAGCGACGACTAGATTTTGAAAAAGGATATTTTAAAAATCTGCTACCATATTCAATAGTTAACCAAACAGTAGAATCTTTAGCGAGTTTAAATGCAATATTTATTACTTCTAACTACGACTATGAAATTGAAAATCATATTAAACGTTTAAAAAATTCTGTAGTTACTATTAATGATCTCAATGAATTTACTAAGAACAAGAAAGGGAAGCTACAATTTGGTGATGTTCTACATATCCATGGAACACCAGATTGTGATGTAAAGTATTTTGTAAGTTCATCCGCAGATTATTCAAAAACCTATTTAAAAAATAGGGAAAATTTTGAAAATCTAGTAACATGGTTTAAAGAGACAAAACCTACTGTTTTATTTATTGGAGCAGGTCTTGAAGAAGATGAAATTTTATCTTTACTTTGTAAAGATAGTAAGAACTATGCCTTGATGAAGTCAGAGAACACAGGTAATCAGAGAGCTGATGAACATTATAGAGGTGTTGTTGAAGGATTTTTTAGCTCAGAAAACCATACTCAGATTATTTGGTACGGAGATGAATTTGAGAAATTACCTCTTTTTGTAAAAAAATTAGTTGCTGATATTAATGAAAAATTGGGCATACATGATTTTTATAATCAGTGGAACAATCTTTTGAATCCTTCTATAAATCAAGAAGAGTATAATAAAAATCTAGATAGTATTTCTAATGATTTTAAGTATCTAAGCTCTGTTTTAGATAAGGTTATTGAAAATGATAATAATCAACTAGATCAGCTAATGTTAAATGCTCTGCTTCGGGGTGAAACTCTAACAGTAATTAAAAAAAATTTTGTCCTTGCATTTTGGAAGTTTATTGTTAAGAATATTGAAAAGTTAAGTGATAATGAGTGGGATGTGATTTATAAAATAATTTATGAGGGCTCTCAAAATTACTTTATAGATGATGTATTCTTTGTCTATAATTATGCGATAGATAATAAAATTTCTAGTTTTACAAATAATAATAAGCTTAATGAACTGAGAGAAATTATATCCAAAGAGGGATATATCGTTAATTCTAACTTTAATAAAGATAAAACTCTTTTGGGTTACTGGCTAGTAAGTACTTTTGAACAGCAAAATCGTGATTTATATATAGAGGAAGATAGTGAAGTAGAAGTTAACTTAAATTACGAATGTGTTAATAAATTAATCTCCATACTAAATAATCCAGAATTTTCAAGTTATAATTACTACTCTATAGAGTATCAATTAAAAGAGTATGATGTTGTTAAATTTCTTTATGATCTTCTAAAGTCCAAAAAATTATTTATTGAAGAGGATGAGTTTTTAGAAAGTGATTCTGAAGACTTAATAAGTACTATATTAATTCAAAAATTGCTTGTTCAATTGGATAATGAAATTAATTTGGATTTAGAATTTATCAAGAGGTTAATTGATAAAATTGATTTTTCAAATATTCACTTTGGAGAGGAATTAAACACTTTTATCAAAGAACACAGAAGTATTATTAGAGAAAAAAATATTGAAATACCAAAAGAACCTTATAGAAATTGGATATCTTCACTAGAAGAAGGTTGTGTTTCACAATTTTCATATTTAACTCAAGAAAATCTTGTAGAGTACGATGAATCTAGAGTATTAGAGATATTAGTCAACGCCGAAATGAAACAAAGAGGTTCTTCATTTTTGGAAGAAAAGACGATAAATGAAACGGAAAATTTCTTGATTACTGTTTTAAAAGAATCAAATGAAATATCTAAAAAGGTTTCTGATTTATTGAAAAATCATATAGATGACTTATATCCAAAATATAAGAGATTATATGTAAAAATTATCAGTTCTCCTGAAATAGAAGAAAATTTGAGAAATATTGTTAGAGAAAAATATTTAAAAAGATTTAACAAAGAAAGTTTTGATTCTAACGATCGGAAATTTTTTGAATATCATATAAAACAACAAAATACAGATATAGATATTTTTGAAAAATTACTTAGTATCAATGTGAATGAACTCTCAACACCAAAAGGTGATAATAAACAATTAGATATACTTCATTTTATAAATAGTGAAATGGGATCATATTTTCAATGTTTAATATCATTATTTATAAATCATTCAGGTTATAGAGATGTAATTATTCAAATAATAAATTCAGTAATAGATACCGATTATAGGGAGTTTGCTCAAGGTATTTTATTAAATGAATACAATCCAAACAGAATCAATGTAACTTACAACACCTTTTTAGGATTTGCGTATTATCATTCTACAATTACTGTCGAAGCTGCGGATGTTTTCACAGATGTAGTAAGGGATATTCTATACAAAAAAATTGAGGACAATCAAATTCTTTATAAAGTTTATCTAGTTGCTTTAGAGAGGGTAGATCCAACTATTGATTCGTTTTCTATATCAAAGAATAACTATAGTCAAATGATAAATATCATTTTTACAGAAGACTATGAATTTAGATATTCTAAAGAATGGTTGCGAGCATTATTCAAATCTGACTCAAGTGCGAACTATCTGGTGACAATTTTTTATTTATTATATAATGAAAATCTTAAAGAAAATAGATTTGCTTTATTCATAGAGGAATTAAGTGATTATGTAACAACTTATAATCAGAAATTATCTTTACGAGGAATGAATTATAAATTAAATCATGAAGAACTTAACAATTTTGATTTGGTGAAAAAAATGTTTCTGAAATTAGTGGAGACTGATAAGATAGAGAATGATATTTTCTATCTAGATGGCATCAAAAGTATACTCCCATTATTATCTTTAGATGAAAGACGAAATGTATTACAACATATTCAAAAACAGAACAATTGTCCTCCTCCAGAGATTGAGGAATTACAAAGAATTATAGTTAATTAAAATTTGTAAAAAAGAGAATAAAAGGTAGACGACGCCTCAGTAAAAATTGACCCGTAAAAATCCAACCATGAAAGCGAAGTTTGAAGCATTGAAGGGGGAGTGAGATTATCTTAAAAACAGGAGTGTTATATGAAAAGAACTATAGAAATTATTAGAACATGGTCAGCTGATAAAATTGAATTAATTTTTCTTAAAATTATATTTAAATATTTGCTGTATTTTTTAGTGTTTTCAACAGTAATTGCTTATGTCTATATTTTTAACCATTCATCGACCACTTACACAAAGGTATTAACAATATTTCTTGTCCTTCTTATATTGTTTATTCTTCTATCTAAACTATTACTTGATAAAGTTTTAATTGATATTTTATCTCAAGATATCAATTTAGCAAAGTATCAGGATATAGTTGCTAGAGCTGATGCAAATTCTTTAAATAGAAATGTTCAGATTCTTCCCAAATATTTGGCAAATGCAAAAGTATCCTTTTATAGAGGACTATTCCAAGATAGTTTAGAATTGCTGAATAAAATAAAAAATAGTAATCTAAAAAAATCCCAAAATCTGTACTATGTTTTTAATATCAAGTATTATAGCATCCTAAACTTGGTTCATTTGAATGATTGTTTAGAATTGCAAGAATTAATGGTAGAAATTGAAGGTCTAACAAGTAACTTTCAATCAAAAATTTTTAAATATCAGGAAGAAATTTTGAGTTTAAAGGCTATTGTTGATATCTATTGCAATAAAATATCAAACGACTACTTTGACATTACTGAGCCAGAAAGTAAGCTAGCTCGAATCATGTTTTCTTATTACGGCGCTCTCAATGCCCAGCTAAAAGGAGATGAGGCTCGTGCTCGTAGTTTGTTTGAAAGCATAGCACATGAAAACTCAGAGCTTTTATATGTGCAGGAAGCTAGGAAGTATTTAGAAAAATGAGCTGATATAGTTTTAAAATCTGTCTAAGATAGAATATGTTGATGTAAAGTGAAAAGGGAATTAGAAAGCAAAAATGAACGGTATTATCAACTTAAAAAAAGAAGCGGGGATGACCTCGCATGATGCGGTTTTTAAACTGCGTAAGATTTTGGGAACCAAGAAAATCGGTCATGGTGGAACCTTGGATCCGGATGTGGTGGGTGTTTTGCCCATTGCGGTTGGCAAGGCGACACGCATGGTCGAGTTTATGCAGGACGAGGGTAAGGTCTATGAGGGGGAAATCACTCTGGGTTATTCCACGACGACTGAGGATGCTAGTGGGGAAGTGGTCGCAGAGACACCTGTTTTGTCGCCCCTGGATGAAAAAATTGTCGATGGAGCGATTGCTAGCTTGACTGGGCCTATTACTCAGATTCCACCTATGTATTCGGCTGTTAAGGTCAATGGTCGTAAGCTCTATGAGTATGCGCGTGCTGGTCAGGAAGTGGAACGTCCAGAACGTCAGGTGACCATTTATCAATTTGAGCGGACAAGTCCGATTTCTTATGAGGGTCATCTTGCACGCTTTACTTTTCGTGTAAAATGTAGCAAGGGGACTTACATCCGTACCTTATCGGTTGATTTAGGTGAGAAGCTTGGTTATGCGGCTCATATGTCACATCTGACACGGACTAGTGCAGCAGGTTTGCAACTTGAGGATGCTCTTACTTTGGAAGAAATTGCTGAAAAAGTTGAAAGAGGACAAGTCGATTTTCTATATCCGCTCGAGATTGGGACAGGCGACCTTGTCAAAGTTTCCCTAACTCAAGAAGAGGCTACAGAAGTGTGCTTTGGTCGTTTTATCGAGCTCGACCAAACAGAACAAGAATTAGCTGCCTTTGAAGATGATAAATTGCTAGCCATTCTAGAAAAACGGGACAATCTTTACAAGCCAAGAAAGGTTTTTAGCTAGTCATTGCTGTCTTTTTAAGTCCTCATTAATAGATTTGGGTAAGTTATTACTAAGTATTAATATCAGTATCGAAGAGGGAAAAAGTTGAAAGCGAATACATCCAAAGCTAGGACATTGTGTTTTTATTTTGATATAATAACAGTAATAAACTGAAAGGAATTTCTTAAAAATGAGTGTAAGAGAAATTATTGAAAAAATTAGAAGTGATTACTCGGAGATTGATTGGGGAAAGAATAGAAAGAGCTTTTCTAGAAACAAGTATTTTCGGATATTGGTTCAATATGATTTTGAAGAGTTAAAATCTAAATTTTCAAAACAAACTAAAAAAAGATTTTTAATTATAAGTAACTTTTCTGATTCAACGATAGATTGGAAGTCTGATTTAAGAGATTATTTTGTTATCACAGAACTGACAGCTCCTCCAAAAACAGGAAATATTGAAATTACAAAAGATAATAAAATTGAAGAATTTGAAAACCATATTGGACAAAGTTACTTTACTATTGAACAAGACTTTTTTACATGCCATTTTATAAAAGTTGAAAAGAATAGTGAGAAATACTTAGAGACATTGCAGGGAATTATTTCGCTAAGTTTTGATGATTTTGTAGATCAGATATGCCTAGAACCTAATAAGTGGGACGATTATGGATATCAGATGATTTTAAATCTTACGATTTGGGAACAAACTTTTGAGCTACGAGTTAATCCAAATAATGACGTTACTAAGAATTATTTAAAAAGTGGCAAAGGAAAATATCCAAATGAGAATTTTTGTTCCTTGGGAGAAGGGGCGTACTATGAATTTTTAAAAAAATATCTTTCTTATGAAAGTCGTCAAAAATGGTATAATCGATCAAGAGATCTCGCATATAACATAAGTGTATTGGATACGTTTGCTAAAAAATACTTATTAGAGTCAGATTTAGAAGAGGGAACTCTTGCTTTTAATCCGCCAAATGGTAAGTTTCATAGTTTTTTGTATAATTCATTTTTAAGAACAACTACTATAAAAGAAATAAAGGAAGTATTTCATCCATTAACTGTTTTTGGATATACTGATTCTAAGGTATATTATTCGAAGGATGAAACATTAACTCACTCAAATATAAAGGAGGTAGTAGATGATAGGGTAGACTCTATAAACTATAGTTTTAAAGAAGATGGTGTAGATAAAGGGAAACTACATTTCATAAAAAATAGAATGTCAGAATTACCAATGAATGTTTTTGCAGTGGTTGGTGGAAATGGTAGTGGAAAATCCTATAAAATCAATCACATAATAAAGGAACATTTAGAAGGAGACAATAAGTTTTCGCAGATACTTCACTTTTCATTAAGCCCATTTGACAATATTATTCATTTTAATAGAGATGGCAAAAGTATAGAGGTTGCTGATAAAGAAAGAGATTCAGATGATGAAATTATTTATGAGAAAGTAGGATTTGTTTCCGTAAAACATCCTCCTATTCCAGAAGTAGTCAAGAAAGCAGAAGCGTCACTATTGACTGATGTTAAGATGTATCTACATGAGAAATCTAGAAAGTATCTTGATTCTGATAATAAACTAAAACAAGGATTTGAAGCAGAAATAAGCATTAAAGAAAGTTTTTCCTACTACATACAGAGTCTGTTATTTGACTTAGTTGCTTCTAATAAGAAATTAACTCAGTGGAAGTCAGCTATAGAGTTCTTTGAATTTGAAACTTGGGTAGAAGATATCAAAATTGCTTTTTTAGATAGAGATATAATAAAAGAAGATCTAGAAAAAATAGACAATTTAAGTTCAGGGCAAGCAACTATTCTTTTATATATTACGAAGCTTGTTTCAAGTATTAATCAAGGAAGTTTAGTAATTTTTGATGAACCAGAAACGTTCATGCATCCACCTATGGTTAAAGCATTCATTAGAGCTGTTTCAGAGATAGTGAACAATAATAAAGCTTTTTGTTTGATTGCTACACATTCTCCAGTAATCATTCAAGAAATTCCTCATTGTAATGTCTACAGGTTAGATTCTAATCACGAATTAAAAAATACTAATTACAAAACCTATGGTCAAAATTTAGATACTCTATACAAGAACATATATGGTTTGGCATTGCAACAAACAGGTTATAACAGTTTCTTTAATGACCTTAGATATGTTATTTTTGAAAAAATCAAAGAAACAAATCAAGAGGATTTAGAAGATGTTAACTTGTTATCAGATAAAGACATTCAATATCTAGGTGATGAAGCTTTTCTGAAGTATCTTGAAGTGAAAGAGGAGATAGAGAAAGCGGGTGAAGTCTTATCAAAAGAGTAGCTAAAGAATATCCATCTATAGAGGACGTTATAGTTGTATTACCAGATACTGTCGATAAGGATGAGCTTCGTAATTTTTTAACAGAATTAGATAAAGAATATGAAAGTAAAGCTAGTATAGGTTCATTGTATGAATTAGATGTTGATCTAATTCAATCACAGTGTGATATTGATTCAAAATGGTATGGTACGTATGTGCGACCATCCTCAAAAGGCCTATTTCAAAAATTCGCAGTTGTAAAAAATACCTATAATCAAGCAATTTGTCCTATTTGTGAAGGAGTGTTTTCAACTAAAGTAACACTCGAGCATATTATGCCTAAGAGTGAGAAAGAGGAAAATGATCAAAAACTTGGTGAACCTAGGCTTGCAATTTTACCAATTAATCTAGTCAAATGTTGTGGGGAGTGCAATACCTCTAAACATAGTAAAAGGTCTGTCACAAAGGAAGAAAGTGAAATTAATCCTTACTTTGAAGAGTTTGATATTGAGAATTATATTGAGGTAAACTTTAATGATACAGATGAGATTTTTCAACCAAATATTAAATTTTACTATCAAGATAATCCTATGGATAAACGTATTCAAAATTTCATTACTAACTATAATATTGAAAAAACATATAATCATAGAATAAAGTTAGAGTTTCAAAAAATTTTGACCATATTAGCAAATAATCCAATAACTTTAACAAAATCTATTTTGAAGTCATACATAGAACATCTATTAGATACATATAGTAAAAATAGTGAATTTGAAAAGATTGACGATGAGTATTGGTTTGATCAAAATTATTTTGGATTTCTAATATGTGAGCATTTAAATAGAAAAATAGAAAATGATATTTCTGTTATTTATAAATTAAACAAGGAGATAAACAAACGTCGTCAGCCTTTTCAATATATTGCTTTTTCAAATCAAGAATTTCAGAATGATATGAACGAAGTACAAACAATGAAAGATTTAGAAATGTTTGTTAAAAATAACAAAGAAGATCTTATTTTCTATTACCAACAGATAAAAAAACAAGGGCTTTCTATTGATTTTCCTGAATTATTTAAAGAAGATGAAGATAAAGATGATAGGTTAAGAAAAAAATGCTTAATAGAGGAAATTGTTAAGTACTATATAGAAAGTGGAAAAAGTTTTGAGCATTTCGGAGAAGATTGTGCTTCTATAATTGCTATTTAAGATGAAACTCAAAATAGTAGAAGAAAATGAAGTTAAGAATCATAAAAAATTGAAAGAGATGAATCAAAAATCAGTGGAGGGAACAGTAAAGCATGCATCAGCAATTTAATCTGAATCAAGAGATAGTCTTAGAAAACCGTATATAAAGATTATACGAAATTGGTTATAGATATCAAACCTTTTTACTTAAAAATTGCAAAGTCTTTTTGTTTCGTTAATCAAAGCAGATACCATGCTTTCTATTAAAATTTATTAGATGAGTGCCCCAAAATCAGACTATAAATTTTGTAAAAAATGTGATAGAATAGACGACGGATAAAAAAACGGAGGATAGCATGCAAAATAGACCAATCATTATCGGAGTGACAGGTGGTTCTGGTGGTGGTAAGACCAGTGTTTCAAGAGCCATTTTATCGCATTTTCCTGATGAAAAGATTTCCATGATTGAGCATGATTCATACTACAAGGATCAGTCTCATTTGACCTTTGAAGAGCGTGTCAAAACCAACTATGACCATCCTTTTGCCTTTGATACAGACTTGATGATCGAGCAGATTAAGGAATTGTTGGCAGGGCGTCCGGTGGACATCCCGACTTATGACTATACAGAGCATACACGAAGCAGCAAGACCTATCGTCAGGAGCCTCAAGATGTCTTTATCGTTGAGGGGATTTTGGTCTTGGAGGACAAGCGCCTGCGCGATTTGATGGATATCAAGATTTTTGTGGATACGGATGACGATGTGCGCATTATTCGTCGTATCAAGCGTGATATGGAAGAGCGTGGCCGTAGCCTTGATAGCGTTATTGACCAGTACTTAGGTGTGGTTAAACCAATGTACCACCAGTTTATCGAGCCGACTAAGCGTTATGCGGATATCGTCATTCCTGAGGGAGTCAGCAATAAAGTGGCTATCGACCTGTTGACAACCAAGATTGCAAAGATTTTGGAAGAAGCTCGAAACAGCAAATAATCAGATGTGGAGGCTTTGCCTCCTTTTTCTATTTTTCTCTCATAATGGTACATAAATGGAGATTTTTAGGCATATTTTTGGTATAATAATACCCATGAAAGAGCAAGAAAATGAATAGTAGGTGGAGATGGAAAAGTATTTATCGGTAACAACTTTGACCAAGTATCTGAAAATGAAATTCGATAAAGACCCTTACTTGGAACGGGTCTATTTAACTGGTCAAGTTTCCAACTTTCGTAAACGACCTACTCACCAATATTTCTCCCTAAAAGATGACCATGCAGTTATCCAAGCGACCATTTGGTCTGGGATTTATCAGAAATTAGGTTTCGACCTGGAAGAAGGGATGAAAATCAATGTGATTGGGCGTGTACAGGTCTACGAACCGAGTGGTAGCTACTCCATCATCATTGAAAAGGCTGAGCCTGATGGGGTTGGGGCGCTTGCGATTCAGTTTGAACAACTCAAGAAAAAATTGACAGAAGAAGGCCTGTTTCAAGAACGCTTCAAGCAACCTCTGCCCCAATTTTCTAAGAGAATTGGTGTAGTAACCAGTCGCAGTGGAGCCGTGATTCGAGATATTATCACGACCGTCAGCAGGCGATTCCCAGGTGTCGATATCCTGCTTTATCCAACTAAGGTGCAAGGTGAAGGGGCAGCAGAAGAAATTGCTCGAAATATTGCGCGTGCTAATCAACGGGACGATTTGGACTTGCTGATTATTGGTCGTGGTGGGGGTTCCATCGAGGATCTCTGGGCCTTTAACGAAGAAATTGTGGTACGAGCTATTTTTGAATCTCGTTTACCAGTTATCTCTAGTGTGGGGCATGAGACGGATGTGACCTTGGCAGATTTTGTGGCAGATCGCCGCGCTGCCACACCAACAGCAGCGGCTGAACTGGCAACACCTGTGACCAAGTTGGATCTATTAGCTCATTTGCAAAATCAAGAAAAACGGATGGCAACAGCAGTCCGAAATGTCCTATCTAAGAAACAAGAAGCTTTGAAAAAATGCAGTCAGTCTGTTATCTTTAGACAGCCAGAGCGTTTGTATGATGGCTATATGCAACGCTTGGATCAACTGCAACTGCGTTTAAAACAAAGTTTACGTACACGGATTTCTGATAACAAACAAGTCGTCCAAGCACGGACGCATCGACTAGTCCAGTTATCACCTGTTACCAAAATTCAACGCTTTCAGGACAGACTAGCTCAGTTGGACAAGCTTCTCCGTAGCCAAATGGCGCTGGTTTATGATGCCAAGGTTGCTGAGGTCAAGCGACTTTCGGAAGCCTTGCTGATGTTGGATACCAGTCGAATTGTGGCGCGAGGTTATGCTATTGTCAAAAAAGAAGAGTCTGTTGTAGATTCGGTTGAGAGTTTGAAGAAAAAAGACCAAGTGACGCTTTTGATGCGAGATGGTCGAGTAGAATTAGAGGTTAAAGATGTCAAAACAAAAGAAATTTGAGGAAAATCTAGCAGAACTGGAGACCATTGTCCAAAGTTTGGAAAATGGTGAAATTGCTCTAGAAGATGCGATTGCTGCCTTTCAAAAGGGCATGGTCTTGTCAAAAGAGCTCCAAGCGACGTTGGACAAGGCTGAAAAGACCTTGGTCAAGGTCATGCAAGAAGACGGAACAGAAAGTGATTTTGAATGAAGAAGCAAGAAAAATTAGCTCTTGTCGAGTCGGCCTTGGAAGACTTTTATGGAGACCAGCAGTTTGCCTCTAGTTTGCGAGAGTCTGTTCTCTATTCCATTCATGCTGGTGGCAAGCGTATTCGGCCTTTTCTCTTGTTAGAAGTTTTGGAAGCCTTGCATATTGCCATCAAACCTGCTCACGCGCAGGTAGCTGCAGCCTTGGAAATGATTCATACAGGGAGCTTGATTCACGATGACCTTCCTGCCATGGATGATGATGATTATCGCAGAGGTCAGCTCACAAATCATAAGAAATTTGGTGAAGCATTAGCTATTTTAGCAGGAGATGCCTTGTTTCTAGATCCTTACGCCTTGATAGCGCAGGCAGATTTGCCAAGTCAGATAAAGATAGACTTGATTGCCAATTTATCTCTTGCTTCAGGAAGTCTGGGAATGGTGGCAGGGCAAGTTTTGGACATGGAGGGTGAACATCAGCATTTGTCTTTGGAAGAACTCCAGACTATTCATGCTAATAAGACTGGAAAACTACTAACCTATCCATTCCAAGCGGCTGCTATTATAGCCGAATTGGCACCTGAGATGCAGGTGAAGCTGAAAACTGTGGGTGAATTGATCGGACTTGCCTTTCAAGTTCGAGATGATGTGCTGGATGTGACCGCCAGTTTTGAGGAAATCGGCAAGACGCCACAAAAGGACCTGCAGGCTGAAAAGTCAACCTATCCAGCCTTGTTAGGCTTGGAAGAGGCTATTGCCTTTTGTAACCAAACACTGGATCAAGCTAATGCCAAATTAGAAGACATTGCCCAGCAGATTCCCTTTGAAACAGAATCGATTGTAAAAGTAGTAGAAAGTTTGAGAATCAATGGCTAAGGAAAGAGTGGATGTACTAGCTTATAAACAGGGCTTGTTTGAAACGCGAGAGCAGGCCAAGCGCGGTGTCATGGCTGGCCTAGTCGTAGCAGTCCTGAATGGAGAACGGTTTGACAAGCCAGGAGAGAAAATTCCAGATGACACCGAGCTGAAACTCAAGGGTGAAAAACTCAAATATGTTAGTCGTGGTGGCTTGAAACTGGAAAAGGCCTTGCAGGTCTTTGATTTGTCAGTAGAAGGGGCAACAACGATTGATATCGGTGCTTCTACTGGAGGTTTTACCGATGTTATGCTGCAGAATGGTGCTGAACTTGTCTTTGCAGTTGATGTCGGTACCAATCAGTTGGCTTGGAAATTACGCCAAGACCCACGGGTTGTCAGCATGGAGCAGTTCAATTTCCGCTATGCTGAAAAGACTGATTTTGAGCAGGAACCGAGCTTTGCCAGTATTGATGTGAGTTTCATTTCCCTCAGTCTGATTTTTCCGGCCTTGCACCGAGTCTTGGCAAATCAAGGTCAGGTTGTGGCTCTGGTTAAGCCCCAGTTTGAGGCAGGGCGTGAGCAGATTGGGAAAAATGGAATTATTCGCGATGCCAAGGTCCATCAACATGTCCTTGAATCTGTCACAGCTATGGCAGTAGAGGAAGGCTTTTCAGTCCTTGGATTGGACTTTTCTCCCATCCAAGGTGGTCATGGAAATATTGAATTTTTAGCATATTTAAAAAAAGAAGAGTCAGCAAGCAATCAGGTTCTTGCTGAGATTGAAGAAGTAGTAGAGAGGGCGCATAGTCAATTTAAAAATGAATAAAAAAGAGAGACTTGAAAAAATTAGACGATTTGTGACAGATTATCAAATCGGTACACAAGAAGAAATTGTAGAACACTTGAAAGAGGCAGGTATCAGTGCCACTCAGGCAACGGTATCACGAGATATCAAAGAACTAGGTATTGTCAAAATTCCTTTGAGAGACAACACCTATGTCTATGAATTGCCAAAATCAATCGTAAAAAGTTTGCAACTGGCTGAAGACAATATCGAATCGGCAGAATTGATGGACAAGATGATCAATCTCCAAGTTATCCCAGGAAATACAGCTTTTGTAAAAGCTCAGTTAATCGAGACATTTGCGGACAAAATTTTTAGCTGTTTGGCTGATGATAGCTCGATTTTAGTTATTGCCAGAAGTGAAAATCTAGCTGAGGAAATCTTTGAACAAGTAAAAAATTGGTAGGTCTATATGTTACTTGAAATTTCGATAAAAAACTTTGCCATTATTGAGGCTATTTCCCTCAATTTTGAAAAGGGGATGACTGTCCTGACTGGTGAAACGGGTGCAGGGAAGTCGATTATCATTGATGCCATGAATATGATGTTGGGAGCTCGTGCTACGACAGATGTTATTCGTCATGGTGCGCCAAAGGCAGAGATAGAGGGGCTTTTCTCAGTTGAGAATAGTCGTCTTTTACAGGAAATTTTTGATGAGCAAGGTTTGGAAATGGGTGATGAGATTATCATTCGTCGAGAAATCTTGCAAAATGGTCGGAGTATTAGTCGTGTAAATGGCCAGATGGTCAATCTGTCTGTTTTGCGTGCTATTGGGCAACATTTGGTGGATATTCATGGTCAGCATGACCAAGAGGAGTTAATGCGTCCTCAACTGCATATCCAGATGTTGGATGAATTTGGTGATGCAGCTTTTTGGGAATTGAAAGAAACCTATCAAACGAGTTTTGATGCCTACCGTAAAATGCGTAAGCAGGTTCTGGAAGTCAAGAAAAACCAACAGGAACACAAGGCACGTATCGAAATGTTGGAATTTCAAATGGCAGAAATTGAGGCAGCAAACTTGCAAGCTGGAGAAGATCTGGCTCTCAACCAAGAGCGAGAGAAACTTCTCAACCATAAAAATATTGCGGATACACTGACCAATGCCTACAGTATGTTGGACAATGAAGACTTTTCAAGTCTGGCCAATGTTCGTTCGGCCATGAATGACATGGAAAGTGTTGAAGAGTACGACCCTGAATACCGTGAAATTTCCAGCTCTCTGTCTGAGACCTACTATGTTTTAGAAGATATTAGCAAACGTTTGGAAGCTATTATTGAAGACCTTGATTTTGATGGCAATCGTCTCATGCAGGTTGAGAATCGTTTGGACCTCCTTCATACTATTACGCGTAAATATGGTGGAACTGTAGACGATGTCTTGCTTTACTTTGCAAAGATTACGGAAGAATACAATCTCTTGACAGGCAATAATCTTTCGTCTGAAGAGATGGAAGCAGAACTTAAGAAATTGGAAGTTAATCTTGTCGACTTGGCAGCTCAGCTTGCATCTGCACGTCATGACTTGGCTCAGCAGCTAGAAGCAGAGATTAAACAAGAACTGCAAGACCTCTATATGGAAAAAGCCCAGTTTCAGGTTCGTTTTAACAAGGGCAAATTCAGTCGTGAGGGAAATGAAATGGTTGAGTTTTACATTTCAACCAACCCTGGTGAAGACTTTAAACCCTTGGTCAAGGTTGCGTCCGGTGGGGAATTATCTCGTCTCATGCTAGCCATTAAGTCTGCCTTTTCTCGTAAAGAGGGCAAGACAAGTATTGTCTTTGATGAGGTGGATACGGGAGTTTCAGGCCGTGTTGCCCAAGCTATTGCGCAGAAGATTCATAAAATTGGTCAGCATGGGCAGGTTCTAGCTATTTCCCATTTACCACAAGTGATTGCGATTGCGGATTATCAATTCTTTATTGAGAAGATTAGCAATGACCATTCAACGGTTTCGACTGTTCGTCTCTTGACGGTTGAAGAGCGAGTGGAGGAAGTTGCTAAAATGTTGGCAGGTGATGATGTGACGGAAGCAGCCCTGACGCAAGCTAGAGAATTGTTGAGAAACAGGGAGAAATAAGATGACAGACTATTATGTAATTGGAGATGTTCACGGAAAAGCAGGGATGCTGGAAGACCTTCTCAAAACATGGGATGGTCAGACCCAGTTGCTCTTTCTAGGGGACTTGATTGACCGTGGTGAAGATAGTCGCCGTGTCCTAGAGATGGTTAAGGACTTGGTGGACAATCAAGGGGCTATCTGTTTGTCAGGAAACCACGAGTATATGTTTTTGACTTGGCTCGATAATCCAGAAGAAAGCTATGACCACTATCGTCGCAATGGTGGAGATACAACCATTAACTCTATCCTAGGTCGTCCCTTGGATGCACCAGTTGACGGAGTAGAAGATGCCAAGCGTGTTGCTACTGAAGCGGCAGATTTGGTCGAATTTATTCGTCAAATGCCGTTTGTGGTAGAGACAGATAAGTATATCTTTGTACATGCTGGTATTGATTTGACCTTGGATGACTGGCATGAAACCACAGATTATAAAAAAGTCTGGCTTAGAAAACCATTCCACGAAGCAGAAAATCATACTGGAAAAACTATTGTCTTTGGTCATACACCGGTTTATGGTTTGTTAAAGCAAGACAGAGGTACAGCTGAGCTTTGGACTACAGAAGATGGCAAGATTGGAATGGATGGAGGAGCTGTTTATGGTGGTGTCCTTCATGGGATTGTCTTTACTGACCAAGGAATGACAGAACACCACTTTATCGAAAATGACGGCTTTGTTGCTGAAGATTAGTACTCCTAGCAGGGTATGGTCTTGTCAAAATGTCAAAAACAATTTATAATAAATAGATACCCTGAAAGGAAGAGAATCATGAACTTAGAAGAATTGAAAAAACGACAGGAGAAGATTCGTAACTTCTCTATTATCGCTCATATTGACCACGGAAAGTCGACTCTAGCAGACCGCATTTTGGAAAAGACAGAGACGGTTTCAAGTCGTGAAATGCAGGCCCAGCTTTTGGACAGTATGGATCTAGAGCGAGAACGTGGGATTACCATTAAACTCAATGCCATCGAGCTCAATTATACTGCAAAAGATGGGGAAACTTATATTTTCCACTTGATTGACACGCCGGGGCACGTAGACTTTACCTATGAAGTTTCACGTTCGCTCGCTGCCTGTGAGGGAGCGATTTTGGTGGTTGATGCTGCTCAAGGGATTGAGGCTCAAACCCTTGCCAACGTTTATCTAGCCTTGGACAATGATTTGGAAATCATGCCAGTCATTAACAAAATTGACCTGCCTGCTGCAGACCCTGAACGAGTACGCACAGAAATTGAGGACGTCATTGGTTTGGATGCCAGTGAAGCAGTCTTAGCATCTGCCAAGGCTGGTATCGGTATTGAAGAAATCCTCGAGCAAATTGTAGAAAAAGTTCCAGCGCCAACGGGTGATGTGACGGCGCCACTTAAGGCTTTGATTTTCGACTCTGTTTATGATGCCTACCGTGGGGTTATTCTCCAAGTGCGTGTCATGGATGGGGTGGTTAAACCTGGCGATAAGATTCAGCTTATGAGCAATAGCAAGACCTTTGATGTTACGGAAGTCGGTATCTTTACACCCAAGGCAGTTGGTCGTGATTTCCTTGCGACTGGTGATGTTGGTTATATTGCGGCTTCTATTAAGACGGTTCAGGACACTCGTGTAGGTGATACTGTTACCTTGGCGACAAATCCAGCGGTAGAACCATTACATGGCTACAAGCAGATGAATCCTATGGTCTTTGCGGGTCTATATCCTATTGAGTCAAACAAGTACAATGACCTACGTGAAGCCCTTGAAAAATTGCAATTGAATGATGCTAGTCTTCAGTTTGAACCAGAAACATCGCAGGCACTTGGATTTGGTTTCCGTTGTGGTTTCCTTGGCCTTCTTCATATGGATGTTATTCAAGAACGTTTGGAACGTGAGTTTAATATCGACCTCATCATGACAGCTCCATCCGTTATCTATAAGGTTAATTTGACCGACGGTGAGTCTATGGATGTGTCCAACCCGTCTGAGTTCCCAGACCCAACCAAGATTGCGACCATTGAGGAGCCATATGTTAAGGCGCAAATCATGGTACCACAGGAGTCCGTCGGAGCAGTGATGGAGTTGGCACAGCGTAAGCGTGGGGACTTTGTGACTATGGATTATATTGATGATAACCGTGTTAATGTTATCTATCAAATTCCACTTGCTGAAATCGTCTTTGACTTCTTTGATAAGCTTAAGTCTTCGACTCGTGGTTATGCAAGCTTTGATTACGAATTGTCAGAGTATCGTCCATCTAAGCTGGTCAAAATGGACATCCTTCTCAATGGAGACAAGGTGGATGCCCTCAGCTTTATCGTTCACAAGGATTTTGCTTACGAACGTGGGAAACTCATCGTTGACAAGCTTAAGAAAATTATCCCTCGTCAACAATTTGAGGTGCCAATCCAAGCAGCTATTGGACACAAGATTGTGGCTCGTACAGATATCAAAGCCCTTCGTAAAAACGTACTTGCCAAGTGTTATGGTGGTGACGTTTCTCGTAAACGCAAACTCCTTGAAAAACAAAAAGCTGGTAAGAAGCGCATGAAAGCTATCGGATCAGTAGAAGTTCCTCAAGAAGCCTTCCTCAGCGTCTTGAGTATGGATGAAGAATAAGTTATCAGAAATGCCTTTCCTTGTTTATAGGAAATTTATATAATAATCAATCGTAAAGCAGGCTTAAATGGTCTGCTTTTTTTATTTCTAGAACAGAAAAATGTTTGGAATGTTTGTTTATTTGTTTGTTTATTAATAACAAACCATAAAAACAACAAAAATATAAAAAAAGAGACAAAAAAGAACAGAAAATCGTTGACAACGGTTTCATATAGTGTTATACTTATAGCATAAAGTTAATGGAAAGAAGGGAAAACCTTATGGGATTAGATCATTTCTTTGACAAAAACCTTGTGTTTTGCTTAGAAGCGGATAATCAAGAACATCTCTTTGATCAGGTTGCAACTTTATTGGAAGAACGAGAAATCGTGACTCCAACTTATCGTGAAGCCTTGATCACGCGTGAAAAGTCATTTCCAACTGGCTTAGATATGGAATTTTTGGGTAAGGATTTGCCGAATGTGGCTATTCCTCATACAGATATTGTTCATAATCTAGCTGAAAAAGTTGTGGTTGTTCGATTGGATAAACCGGTGACCTTCCACAACATGATTGCACCAGATAAGGAAGTAGAAGTATCTTTACTCTTCTTTATCATTAATAACTCAAGTTCAAGTCAAACGAACATTCTTGCTCAGTTGATGGACTTCTTCACAGGAAATGGTCATCTTGAAGACCTATCAAAAATTTCTGAACCAGAAGCCCTCTATGCTTATATCGCTGAAGCAATTGCTTAATCTTGTCTATTAAAAATATTAAATCGGAGGAAATCCATATGATTAAAATTCTTGCCGCCTGCGGTGCAGGTGTTAACTCAAGCCACCAAATTAAAAGTGCTCTTGAAGAAGAACTTTCAAACCGCGGTTTCGATGTTCACTGTGATGCAGTTATGGTAAAAGACGTTAACGAAGATCTTATCAAAGGTTATGACATCTTCACACCAATTGCTGCGACAGATCTTGGTTTTGACCCAGGTATTCCAGTTATCGAAGCTGGACCAATCTTATTCCGTATCCCAGCTATGAGTGCTCCAGTATTTGACAATATTGAAGCAGCTATCAAAGAACACGGGTTAAGCTAATTTTAATCTGTTAACATTCATATAACATAAAAAAGGGAGGAACTGTTATGGATGCAATCTTTGGTCTAATCAAAGACTTTTTCACACCTATCTTAGATATGGGTGGTCCTGTCATCATGTTGATCATTTTGACAGTATTGGCTTTACTTTTTGGAGTGAAATTCTCCAAAGCGCTTGAAGGTGGTATCAAACTTGCCATCGCTCTTACAGGTATCGGTGCCATCATCGGTATGCTAAACACTGCTTTCTCAGCGTCGCTTGCAAAATTCGTTGAAAATACTGGTATCCAATTGAGTATTACCGACGTTGGTTGGGCACCACTTGCTACAATCACTTGGGGATCTGCTTGGACACTTTACTTCTTGCTCATCATGTTGATTGTCAACGTAGTGATGCTTGCTATGAAGAAAACTGATACACTTGACGTTGATATCTTCGATATCTGGCACTTGTCTATCACAGGTCTTTTGATTAAATGGTATGCTGACAACAATGGTGTTAGTCAAGGGGTTTCTCTCTTCATCGCAACTGCAGCAGTTGTCCTTGTAGGTATTTTTAAAATTATCAACTCTGACTTGATGAAACCTACATTTGATGACTTGCTTAACGCCCCAAGTTCATCACCAATGACTTCAACTCACATGAACTACATGATGAACCCAGTTATCATGGTTTTGGATAAGATTTTTGAAAAATTCTTCCCAGGTCTTGATAAATATGACTTTGATGCTGCTAAATTGAACAAGAAAATCGGTTTCTGGGGTTCTAAATTCTTTATCGGTTTCATCCTTGGTATTGTAATCGGTATTATGGGAACTCCACATCCAATTGCAGGAGTTGAAGATGCAGATAAATGGCGTCTTGTTATCAGAGGATGGTTGTCTCTTGGTTTGACTGCCGGTGTATCTTTGGAACTCTTCTCACTTATCGGTTCATGGTTCATCGCAGCCGTAGAACCACTATCACAAGGTATTACAAACGTTGCTACTAAACGTCTTCAAGGACGTAAATTCAACATCGGTCTTGACTGGCCATTCATCGCTGGTCGTGCTGAAATCTGGGCTTGTGCCAACGTACTTGCACCAATCATGTTGATCGAAGCAGTGCTTCTTTCAAAAGTCGGAAATGGTATTTTGCCACTTGCAGGTATCATCGCTATGGGTGTTACTCCAGCTCTCTTGGTTGTAACTCGTGGTAAATTGCTCCGTATGATTATCTTCGGAACACTCTTGTTGCCACTCTTCCTTCTTTCAGGTACACTTATCGCACCATTTGCAACAGAACTTGCTAAAGGTGTAGGTGCCTTCCCAGCAGGTGTGAGCGAAACTCAATTGATCACTCACTCAACTCTTGAAGGACCAATCGAAAAACTTCTTGGTTGGACAATTGGTAACACTACAACAGGTGATATCAAAGCAATCCTTGGTGCTGTAGTCTTCCTTGTATTCTATATCGGTATCTTTGCTTGGTACAGAAAACAAATGATCAAACGTAACGAAGAGTACGCAGCAAAAGCAAAATAATGCGCTCCTATAAAATGTAAGCTCAATGAAAATCAAAGAGCAAACTAGAAAGCGAGTCGCAGGTTGCTCAAAATACAGTTTTGAGGTTGTAGATAAGACTGACGAAGTCAGTGACCATATCTACGGCAAGGTGACGCTGACGAAGTTTGAATTGGATTTTCGCAGAGTGTAAATTGTTGAAACTAGGTTGTCATACCATTAGGAGTGACAGCCTAGTTTTTTTATAAACTATCAAGAAATCGGAGAAAATAATGGTAATTGAATTAAAATCAGAACAATTAAGAGTTCAATTTAACAGTTTTGGTGGGGCTCTTTCTTCTATAAAAGATGCTGAGGGACTTGAGTATTTGTGGCAAGGGGATGCTACTTATTGGAGTGGACAAGCTCCTGTTCTCTTCCCTATTTGTGGTTCTTTGAGAGAGGATACAGTCCTCTATATAGATGAGAAGGGGCAAGAAAGCAAAGGAAAGATTCCACGTCATGGTTTGGTTCGTAAGAAAGAATTTGAATTAGTTGAACAGACAGACAAGAGTGTAACTTTTGCAATTGAAGACGATGAGAATAGCTATCAGAACTATCCTTATCATTTCCGCCTAGAAATCACTTATAGCCTTACTGGAAAGACAGTACGAACTCAATACAAAATATTTAATAAAGAAACTAGCAAGGTCCTGCCTTACTTTATTGGTGGACATCCAGGCTTTAATTGTCCCTTACTGGATGATGAAGTCTATGAAGATTATTATCTAGAGTTTGAGAAAGAAGAGACTTGCTCTGTTCCACGTCCTTTCCCAGAAACAGGTATGTTGGATTTCCAAGATAGAAGTCCATGGCTAGAGGGGCAAAAGGAATTAGATCTTAGTTATGATCTTTTCAGCATAGATGCAGTCACCTTAGATGAATTGCAATCTAGAACAATTGCCCTTCGTTCTCGTAAACATGATAAGGGATTGAAAGTGCACTTTGCAGAGTTTCCAAACCTCATTATCTGGTCAACTTTGAATAAAGGACCTTTCATTGCTTTTGAACCATGGTCTGGCTTGTCAACATCCCTTGAAGAAGGAGATCATCTAGAAGATAAGAAGAATGTTCGCCTCCTAGAACCTGGTCAAGCGGATCAAATTGGTTTTGACATCGAAATTTTTTAGTTAAAAAACACAAAAACAAACATTAACTGTTGACTTTTTCAGGAAATAGGAGTATATTATGTTTGTAAGTAACAAATGATGTTTGTAACAAACAAATAATCACTTGTTATATTCTCTTTCGTGGAGAAAGATTATTTCTAGGAAACTGGTTTCCTAAACTTGAATAAGGTGTCATTCATCTCATTCAATCCAATTTGTCAATAAACTGCTAGAAAGCTTTTTGTAGGTAAACTGCTAACTATAAAAGTCTTTACTAGCCTAGAAAAATAAAAAGGAGTATACAATATGTCTATTGTTATCGGTGCAGATGCTGCAGGTTTGAGATTGAAAGAAGTTGTGAAAGACTTCTTGGAAAAAGAAAACTTCCACGTTGTGGATGTTACAGCTGAAGGTCAAGACTTTGTTGATGTGACTCTTGCTGTTGCTGCAGAAGTAAACAAAGAAGAACAAAACCTTGGTATCGTGATTGATGCTTATGGAGCTGGTCCATTTATGGTCGCAACTAAGATCAAAGGAATGGTTGCTGCAGAAGTATCTGACGAACGTTCAGCTTATATGACTCGTGGCCACAACAACTCACGTATGATCACTATGGGTGCACAACTTGTTGGTGATGAATTGGCTAAAAACATCGCTAAAGGATTTGTTAACGGTAAATACGATGGTGGACGTCACCAAATTAGGGTCGACATGTTGAACAAAATGTGCTAATACTCTTCAAAAATCAAGATAATCTGTTGTCAGCTCACTTTAGCTAACTTCAGTTATGCTCGTAGCTCGCTTCCTAATACTCTTCGAAAATCAAATTCAAACCACGTCAGCTTCGCCTTGCCGTACTCAAGTACAGCCTGCGGCTCGCTTCCTAGTTTGCTCTTTGATTTTGATTGAGTATAAGCTAATCTTGATTTTTCTTGAGTAAGGATAAATGATATTAGATTTATATAATTAATCGGAGGGAATAACTAATGAGAATTGCAATTGGATGTGACCACATCGTAACAGATGAAAAAATGGCGGTTTCAGAATTTTTGAAATCAAAAGGATATGAAGTCATTGACTTTGGTACATATGACCATACACGTACTCACTACCCAATCTTTGGTAAAAAAGTAGGGGAAGCTGTAACTAGTGGTCAAGCTGATCTTGGAGTATGTATCTGTGGTACTGGTGTTGGTATCAACAACGCTGTAAATAAAGTTCCAGGTGTCCGTTCTGCCTTGGTTCGTGATATGACAACAGCCCTTTATGCTAAAGAACAATTGAACGCCAACGTTATCGGTTTTGGTGGTAAGATTACTGGTGAATTGCTCATGTGTGATATCATCGAAGCTTTCATCCATGCTGAATACAAACCATCTGAAGAAAACAAAAAATTGATTGCGAAAATTGAACACCTTGAAAGTCACAATGCTCAACAAACAGACGCAAACTTCTTCACTGAATTCCTTGAAAAATGGGATCGCGGAGAATACCACGACTAAGAGGTGACCTATGATTTTAACAGTCACAATGAACCCATCCATTGATATTTCCTATCCTTTGGATGAGTTGAAGATTGATACTGTCAATCGTGTGGTGGATGTAACCAAAACGGCTGGTGGTAAGGGACTCAATGTTACCCGAGTACTTTCAGAATTTGGAGATTCTGTTCTTGCTACTGGTTTAGTTGGTGGCAAACTTGGTGAGTTTTTGGTTGAAAATATCGATGATCAAGTAAAGAAAGATTTCTTCTCAATTCAGGGAGAAACTCGTAACTGTATTGCTATTCTTCATGGAGATAACCAAACAGAAGTTCTTGAAAAAGGTCCTGAAGTATTGGAACAGGAAGGTCAAGACTTTTTGGAACATTTCAAAAAACTCTTGAAGTCAGTTGAAGTAGTAGCTATCTCAGGTAGTCTGCCAGCTGGACTTCCAGTTGATTACTACGCAAGCTTGGTAGAACTTGCTAATCAAGCTGGCAAGCCTGTTGTCTTGGACTGCTCTGGTGCAGCACTTCAGGCGGTTCTTGAATCACCACATAAACCAACAGTCATCAAACCAAATAATGAGGAATTATCTCAGCTTCTTGGAAGAGAAGTTTCTGAGGATTTGGGTGAATTAAAAGAAGTCCTTCAAGAACCTTTGTTTGCAGGTATTGAATGGATTATCGTTTCACTTGGTGCCAACGGTGCCTTTGCCAAACATGGTGACACTTTCTACAAGGTAGATATTCCTAGAATTCAGGTAGTCAACCCTGTCGGATCTGGAGATTCTACTGTGGCAGGAATTTCTTCAGGACTTCTTCATAAAGAATCGTATGCAGAATTACTCATCAAGGCAAATGTCCTTGGTATGCTCAATGCTCAAGAAAAAATGACTGGTCATGTCAACATGGCCAACTATCAAGCTCTATATGATCAATTAATAGTAAAAGAGGTATAAAATGGCTTTAACAGAACAAAAACGTGCACGCTTAGAAAAACTTTCTGATGAAAATGGTATCATCTCAGCTCTTGCATTTGACCAACGTGGTGCTTTGAAACGCCTCATGGCTCAACACCAAACAGAAGAACCAACTGTAGCTCAAATGGAAGAACTTAAAGTTTTGGTAGCAGATGAATTGACTAAATACGCTTCATCTATGCTTCTTGATCCTGAATATGGACTTCCAGCAACTAAAGCTCTTGATGAAAAAGCTGGTCTTCTCCTTGCTTATGAAAAAACAGGTTATGACACAACAAGCACAAAACGCTTGCCAGACTGCTTGGATGTTTGGTCTGCAAAACGTATTAAAGAAGAAGGTGCAGATGCAGTTAAATTCTTGCTTTACTATGATGTAGATAGCTCAGACGAACTCAACCAAGAAAAACAAGCTTACATCGAACGTATCGGTTCTGAGTGTGTGGCTGAAGATATTCCATTCTTCCTTGAAATCCTTGCTTACGATGAAAAAATTGCTGACGCAGGTTCTGTAGAATACGCTAAAGTAAAACCACACAAAGTTATCGGTGCTATGAAAGTCTTCTCAGACCCACGCTTTAACATTGATGTCTTGAAAGTAGAAGTTCCTGTTAACATTAAATATGTTGAAGGCTTCGCTGAAGGTGAAGTGGTTTATACACGTGAAGAGGCAGCAGCCTTCTTCAAAGCACAAGATGAAGCAACTAACTTGCCATACATCTACTTGAGTGCTGGTGTATCAGCTAAACTCTTCCAAGATACTCTTGTATTTGCCCATGAATCAGGTGCAAACTTTAACGGAGTTCTTTGTGGTCGTGCTACATGGGCTGGATCAGTTGAAGCTTACATCAAAGATGGTGAAGCAGCAGCTCGCGAATGGCTTCGCACAACTGGATTTGAAAACATTGACGAGTTGAATAAAGTTCTTCAAACAACAGCGACTTCATGGAAAGAACGCGTGTAGCACTCAGATTGCGAAAAAAACTTCAGTCTAGGGATAGAAATATCTCTAGACTTTTTTGATGATGTAAAAATAACCTTGAGTTAGTTATCCTCAAGGTTATACTCTTCGAAAATCTCTTCAAACCACGTCAGCGTCGCCTTATCGTAGGTATGGTTACTGATTTCGTCAGTTCTATCCACAACCTCAAAACAGTGTTTTGAGCTGACTTCGTCAGTTCTATCTACAACCTCAAAGCAGTGCTTTGAGCAGCCTGCGGCTAGTTTCCTAGTTTGCTCTTTGATTTTCATTGAGTATTAGATAAAATATAGAAGGCGGAATACAAGTTAATCGTGATATTCTCCACGATCCCACTTGGCATTCTCTTCATCGAAGATATGATCATTGGCAGCTACATCTGGGCTCACTTCAGATAGTTTATCAATTTTCGCAATCAATTCCTCTTTTTCAGGACTTGGTTTGTATTTGGTATTGATAAATTCATCTACAATGTTGTTAATGAAATTGATACCTAGGATAGCACCACCGAAAGCAACAATATTAGCATTGAGATTTTCACGAGCGGAACGAGCAGTCGCAACATCTCCGACAAGTACAACTCGAGTTCCAGGAACTTTATCAGCAGATACAGCAATTCCAACACCTGTACCGCACAGGGCAACTCCAAAGTCAGCCCGTCCATTGACGACCTCCTCTGCAATTAAGCGACCATAAATAGGATAGTGGGTACGGACGAAATCATAAGTACCAACATCAATGATTTCATGACCTTGTTCTTTTAGGTGTTTTGAAATCTTCATCTTCACATCTGTTACAATGTGATCACAACCGAGAGCTATTTTCATGGGAATACCTCCTAGCAGAGCTTGTTCAGCATATCAATGCGAACTTGGTGACGGCCAGCATCATAGTTGTGCTCAAGAAAGGCTTTGACTATTTCAACTGCTAAAATAGCACCTGTAATTCCAGAACCAATTGTAATGATTGGAGTAGAATTGTGTCGAATAGTCATCATGGCAGAGTGTTCATCGGAAACAGCGGCGCAGATAATACCTTTAAACTTATTAGCAGGCATAAAAGAATGCCCAAACTTGTCAAAAAGAATAGCACGAGCTTGCTTATATTTTCTAAACTCTGTAATAGCATTGACAGTAGAATCAACGAAATCCGCAGAACCTTGTGTAGAGTTGAGATCAATTACTTCATAACCAGAATGAAGCAGATAGTGTTTGACGGTTTCTTTCAGTTGGAAACCATCTTGGTCAGTAGCTAAAATAACTTTCATAAGAACCTTCTTTCTTTAGCTATTCAAAAGCATGCAATGAAAGATCATTGTTGACGATATAGAAGATATATTATGTCTTCAAATATAGTATAGTCCTTGTAAAATTATTTGTCAAGGATTCATAAAAACTAGCTGAAAAATTTTTTCTCCAGCTAGTTTTGGCATTTATTGACCCAATTTCTGATATCGGTTAAATCATAGTTAATCTCAGATTGATGGGCTACCTGGCTGAGTGTAATAGAAGTCAGGGTTGCAACTAAAGTGTTTTCAATAATATCAAGAGAGTTGGTTACAACGCATCTTTTAGCCTTTTTACTTTCCTCGTTGCCTAAGAATTTTTTTAGAAGATTTTGACTTTCAAAGATTCGATTTTTTCCTTCTATAGCTACAAATACATCGTAAAAGGTGATTTGGCTGAGGGGTTTAGAAAGAGCAACGCCTCCATTTTTCCCTCTAACGGATTTAACCAACCCTTCGTTGTCTAATAGTTTTATAATTTTTTTCAAATAAGAATCTGAAACTTCTAGCCGTTCACTCAAGGAAATTGTATTGATATACTTTCCTTCAGGTAGCTGATCTAACATGAGTAAGACATAGACTGACTGTTCCCAACCTGATGACAATCGCATGTTTGTACCTCCATATAAAAAGATAATCATTATCCACAATTACCAGTATAGCCTTTTTTTGTTTTTTTCTCAATACATAAGAGTTTAAAAAAATAATCTTGGAATTTTTTGATAAATCTCTTGACATTCATTTTTAAAAGAGTAGAATAAAAGACAAAAAATATCATCAATATCTTTTAAAAGAAGGGGAAATAAATGAAACGAGGTTCAAATTTTATTTTTTTGATTTCTATATTACTTACCACACTTTTTATGGGGTCGTCTTTTCCAACTGGGAAATATCTCATAGTAGTTGAAAAGACTCCTCCATTATTACTTGGGGGTGTTCGATTTATTATTGCTGGGTTAGTGATGTTGGTATTATCGTTTTTATTTGGCAAGGGAGGGACTATCATCCCTAAAAGTCAAGGTAGTAAGATAAAGGGGTTTATATTGGTTATGACTATCGGGATTTTACAGACAGCTGGAACCATGGGATTTCTTAATCTTGCCCTAGCTCATGATGTATCATCATCGATGTCTTCCATTATCTTATTTACGAATCCTCTTTGGTTAGCTTTCTTAGCACACTTTTTGTTAAAAGATACATTGACTATTCAGAAGATAAGTGCATTAATATTAGGTGTGGCTGGAGTTGTTACTTGTATAGGACTAGATGTATCTGCGTTTAGTTTAGGTGCTTTGTTTGCTTTACTTGGTTCATTTTGTTGGTCGGTCAATACAGTTGTCACCAAGAAAATTCCTTTTGATAACGGTCCATGGATATTTACAGCTTGGCAATTGTTATTAGGTGGGGTATTCCTTTACATATTCTCAATACCTGTGCATGAAAGTTATAACTTTCTAAATTTAGGATTTTGGGGCTGGGTTTGGTTTATATGGTTAATTATTCCTGCGTCTGTTGGTTCGTTTGGACTGTGGTTTTATAGTCTAGGACAAAGGGGAGCAACAGTAGCTAGCAGTTTCTTGTTTTTAGTTCCAGTATTTTCAACTATCTTTTCTATTATGGGCTTACATGAGCCGTTTACATTGAATTTAGTTCTTGGGGGTTCGATGGTTGTGTTAGCATTGGTATTAGTAAACTGGAAAGTCAAGGGAGAAGAGGAGTAGTTTATGGAAGTTGGAAATGATATTGTTATTCAAAATGGAACACAATGGAGTTTTGGTAATGGTGTAGCTCAACATTTTGATGAGCATGTTAGACAATCCATTCCTTTATATGATGAAGGACATGACCTTGTTTGTCATCTAAGCGATTTTTTTATTCGTGACCATTCCTTATGTTATGAGCTAGGCTCTGCAACGGGTAATTTGATTGGTAAATTATACCAGCGTCACAAGTCTAAAAAAGAAGTTCGTTTTATCGGGATAGAAGAGATTCCAGAAATGAATCAGGTGGCACAATCAAAATTTCCTGAGCTTGAATTTATAACAAGCTCCGTGGAGGAAGCCAGGTTAGAACCCAGCGATTTAATTATTAGCTATTATTTCCTTCAGTTTATTCTCCCAGACAAGAGAATAAAGATTTTATCAAAAATACATGAATCGTTAGTTGAAGGTGGAGCGTTTATTCTATTTGAGAAAGAAATCATGACAGATCCGAAGGTAAATAAGTTGATAGTTTCCAATTATATTAAATTCAAGCAAGAACATGGATTTAGTCCAGAAGAAATTCTATCTAAGCAATTGAGCTTGGAGGGAGTTATGATTAACCACACTCATGCTGAAAATAAAGAAATGTTAAAGAGTGCTGGATTTCATCATGTAGAAACGATAATGAGATATGGAGAGTTCAATGGATACATTTGTTTTAAATGAAGATAATCACAAGAAATGGGAAGAATTACACGCCCAATCATCAAAAACAGAGACACGCTTAGTTCCTAATGATGCAGTTCAAAAGATTTTTTCTTTGAGAAATCAAATCGTTACTCAAAACGATGAGTGCAGGGTATTAGAAGTTGGTTGTGGTTTTGGAAGGAATCTTTACTATTTAATTGAAAATCATTATGCGGATACTTATTGTGGTGTAGATTTAACAAAAGAGGCCGCTGATAGTGCAAAACGATTATTGACTAAGTCATTTCCACAATTAAATTGTCATATAACACAGACAGATGTAGGTAAAGGTTTAGATTTTCCTGACAACCATTTCGATTCTATATTTGATATAATGTCTGCGATTACATTTATAGTGGATGAAAAAGATAGACAGAACTATTTTTCAGAGGTGAAAAGGATGTTGAAAACAGGAGGAATGTATTATTTTTATTGTCCACGGAAAGATGGAATTTTCCGAGATGCAATTCCTGATAATTCTTTACTAGAAAAAGGTTATATACGTAGAAAACTAGATTCAATGTTAGAAAGAGTTTATACAGAAAGTGAGTTAATTGAATTATTGGCTCCTATGCGTCTTGTAAAATTAGAAATCGGTTCAAAACATACTAGAGCTTTTGGTGATGAGTTGTTTATTAGGAATAATGGATTTTGGTTTGGAGCTTTCAAAAAAATATAGAGTTATTAGTACACTTGTTTTTGAACTGAGATGAAATTTTCTGCGCTATAAACACTTGTTTTCTAATTTTGTTTACTGTTTTATTTTTTTGATAAAATATGCTCAAATAAAGTAAAAAAAGTTTCATGTAAGGGTTTACAAAATAACTTACTTGTGCTATACTTAAATCACAAGTTAATACAAGGTGAGTGTTACTAAGTAATATTAGGCATGATCACAGGTGAATTAGAAATCAGCTGATTTTCTAGTTCATTTGTGGTCATTTTTTGTACTCATATAGCTTTAAGATATAAAAGGAGGTTGACATGTATCGAATTCTAAATCCAATGAATCACAATGTCTCGCTTGTCAGAAATGATAAAGGAGAAGAAGTGATTGTGATTGGTAAGGGGATTGCATTTGGAAAGAAGAAAGGGGATTTGATTGCTGAACATCAGGTTGAGAAAATCTTTCGGATGAAGACCGAAGAGTCAAGAGAAAACTTTATGGCTCTCCTCAAAGATGTTCCGCTTGATTTTATCACAGTGACTTATGAAATCATTGATAAGCTATCAAAGAAATATCATTATCCGATTCAAGAGTATCTCTACGTAACCTTGACAGATCATATTTACTGTTCTTACCAAGCTCTAGCACAAGGAAGGTACAAGGATAGTAATCTGCCAGATATTTCCACTAAGTATCCTGTCGCTTTTCAAATCGCAAATGAAGCATTTGAAATTTACCGTCAGAAGTTAGCAGATCATTTTCCTGAGGATGAAATTATTCGGATTGCTTATCATTTCATTAATGCCGAAGGTGAAAATGAAGTGGAACTTGTGGAGTCGATTGATAAGAGGAAAGAAATTCTCAGGAATGTTGAAGAAGTTTTAACGGACTATGCAATTCAACGAACCAAAGAGAATACCCATTTCTATGATCGCTTTATGATTCATTTGAATTATTTCTTGGATTATTTAGACAGATCTAGAGATGATAACCAATCACTTCTGGATATGGAAGATCATATCAAACAATCCTATCCAAAAGCGTTCGAGATTGGTTCCAAGATCTATGATGTGATTACGCAACATACGGGTCTTGATTTGTATAAAAGTGAACGAGTTTATCTAGTTCTACACATCCAACGTTTATTGTCATAAAAATTTAATTAAAAATACATAAGGAGAATTCTATCATGAATAGAGAAGAAGTAACATTGTTAGGTTTTGAAATCGTAGCCTATGCTGGCGATGCTCGTTCAAAACTATTGGAAGCCTTGAAGGCTGCTGAAGCTGGTGATTTTGCGAAAGCAGACAGCTTAGTTGAGGAAGCTGGTTCTTGCATTGCAGAGGCTCACCACGCGCAAACAAGTCTATTGACTAAGGAAGCTTCTGGTGAGGACTTAGCGTATAGTGTGACCATGATGCATGGCCAAGACCACTTGATGACAACTGTCTTGTTAAAAGATTTGATGCACCACTTAATCGAACTTTATAAGAGAGGAGTTAAATAATGAATAAACTAATTGCATTTATCGAGAAAGGAAAGCCTTTCTTTGAGAAACTATCTCGTAATATCTATCTTCGTGCTATTCGTGATGGTTTCATTGCAGGTATGCCTGTTATTCTCTTCTCAAGTATTTTTATCCTGATTGCCTTTGTACCAAACTCATGGGGCTTTAAATGGTCTGATGAAGTTGTAGCCTTTCTGATGAAACCTTATAGCTATTCTATGGGTATTCTCGCACTTTTGCTAGCTGGTACGACTGCTAAATCATTAACAGACTCTGTTAACCGTAGCATGGAAAAAACCAACCAAATCAACTATATGTCAACTCTATTAGCTGCTATTGTTGGATTATTGATGTTGGCAGCTGATCCAATTGAAGGTGGCTTTGCAACAGGATTCCTAGGAACAAAAGGTTTGCTTTCAGCCTTCCTAGCAGCCTTTGTGACTGTAGCAATTTATAAGGTTTGTGTTAAGAACAACGTCACTATTCGTATGCCTGACGAAGTTCCACCAAATATCTCACAAGTCTTTAAAGATGTGATTCCATTCACTCTATCTGTTGTTTCTCTTTATGCTCTTGATTTATTAGCTCGTCATTTTGTTGGTGCAAGCGTAGCTGAATCAATCGGTAAATTCTTTGCACCATTATTCTCTGCTGCTGATGGTTATCTAGGTATTACCATTATCTTTGGTGCCTTTGCCTTCTTCTGGTTTGTTGGTATCCATGGTCCATCTATCGTTGAACCAGCAATCGCAGCTATTACCTATGCCAATGCCGAAGTCAACTTGAACCTTCTCCAACAAGGTATGCACGCTGACAAGATTCTTACTTCTGGTACACAAATGTTTATCGTTACCATGGGTGGTACTGGTGCGACATTGGTTGTTCCATTCATGTTCATGTGGTTAACAAAATCAAAACGTAACCGTGCAATCGGACGTGCTTCAGTAGTTCCAACTTTCTTTGGTGTAAATGAACCAATCTTGTTTGGTGCACCGCTTGTTTTGAACCCAATCTTCTTCATTCCATTTATCTTTGCTCCAATTGCAAACGTATGGATCTTTAAGTTCTTTATCGAAACACTTGGCATGAACTCATTTACTGCCAACCTTCCATGGGTTACTCCTGGACCTTTGGGGATTGTCCTTGGTACAAACTTCCAGTTCTTATCATTCGCTCTTGCTGCTCTTCTAATCGTGGTTGACGTAGTCATTTACTACCCATTCCTTAAAGTATATGATGAACAAATTCTTGAAGAAGAACGTTCAGGTAAAGCTAACGATGAATTGAAAGAAAAAGTTGCTGCAAACTTCAACACTGCAAAAGCGGATGCTATTCTTGAAAAAGCAGGTGTAGAAGCAGCTCAAAATACCATCACTGAAGAAACAAATGTCCTCGTTCTCTGTGCAGGTGGAGGTACAAGTGGACTTCTTGCGAATGCTTTGAACAAGGCAGCAGCAGAATACAATGTTCCTGTGAAAGCAGCAGCAGGTGGCTATGGTGCTCACCGTGAAATGTTGCCAGAGTTTGATCTAGTTATCCTTGCTCCTCAAGTTGCTTCAAACTTTGAAGACATGAAAGCAGAAACCGATAAACTCGGTATTAAACTTGCCAAGACAGAAGGCGCTCAATACATCAAATTAACTCGTGATGGAAAAGGTGCTCTTGCATTCGTACAAGCTCAATTCGATTAACGATAGGGACTATAAAACAGTCTCCTATCGTTACGGAAATCGCTATGGCGAATTTCCTAATCGCCTTGTTAATTCGTCGGTAAAAAGATATCGTTTTTACCTCCTCATGTCACAATTCGGTTAAGGCTAGGGACTGTGAAATAGTCTCCTATCGTTACGGAAATCGCTATGGCGAATTTCCTAATCGCCTTGTTAATTCGTCGGTAAAAAGATATCGTTTTTACCTCCTCATGTCACAATTCGGTTAAGGCTAGGGACTGTGAAATAGTCTCCTATCGTTACGGAAATCGCTATGGCGAATTTCCTAATCGCCTTGTTAATTCGTCGGTAAAAAGATATCGTTTTTACCTCCTCATGTCACAATTCGGTGACTTGGTACAAGAAGTGAGATGGAGAAGGATGGCTCACTGACTCCTCTCCTCTCACTTTTACTTTATTTAAATCAAGAAATAGGTGAAAAAAATGACAAAAACATTGCCAAAAGACTTTATTTTCGGTGGCGCAACAGCTGCCTATCAAGCAGAAGGTGCTACACATACTGATGGAAAAGGACCAGTTGCGTGGGATAAATATCTTGAAGATAACTACTGGTACACTGCCGAACCAGCCAGTGATTTTTACAATCGATATCCAGTTGACCTCAAGCTAGCAGAAGAGTATGGTGTCAATGGTATTCGAATTTCTATTGCTTGGTCACGTATTTTCCCAACCGGTTACGGTCAAGTAAATCAGAAAGGTGTTGAGTTTTATCATAATTTATTTGCAGAGTGCCACAAACGTCATGTTGAGCCTTTTGTAACTCTTCATCACTTTGACACTCCAGAAGCTCTCCACTCAAATGGAGACTTCTTAAACCGTGAAAACATTGAACACTTTGTAGACTACGCGGCTTTCTGTTTTGAAGAATTCCCAGAAGTAAACTATTGGACAACCTTTAATGAAATTGGGCCAATTGGTGATGGTCAATACTTGGTTGGTAAATTCCCTCCAGGTATTCAGTACGACCTCGCTAAAGTTTTCCAATCGCACCACAATATGATGGTTTCTCATGCACGCGCTGTAAAACTATATAAAGATAAAGGATATAAAGGTGAAATTGGTGTTGTTCACGCTCTGCCAACCAAGTATCCTTTAGATCCTGAAAATCCTGCAGATGTTATTGCGGCTGAGTTGGAGGACATTATCCATAACAAATTTATCTTGGATGCAACTTATCTGGGTCACTACTCTGAAAAGACTCTGGCAGGGGTAGAGGCTATCTTGGCTGCCAATGGTG